>NZ_LVWH01000103.1:0-98137 GCF_001909045.1 Paenibacillus sp. P3E
ATATAGTATCCATAATTATCTATTAAAGGAGTCGATTTCTATTGATTAAACTATCAAAAATCCCTCTCGTATTATCAATCGTCCTTATTTGTTCCTTCTATTTTGTGTCATCTGGTTCAGCCGAAGTTGGTAATAAAAATGATGTTAACCTATTCTATTTAAACCATGCAAGAATCTCTGGTGATACTCCAGCAGAACCGATTCAAAATAAGTTCAAAGAAGAGGTACTTACTCCCAACATTGAAAGATCGACTACGATCCCTGTATATGATGAAAACGGGAATTTAGTGAATGAGTTTCAACTTGAGAAAAAAATTGACATTGAATCAAGAACATCTGTACTGCAAACAGGAAAGCTTGTAAATGTTCTGGTTGCAGTAGACGAAGAATATCGAAGTGCTCACAGTGATTGGCAAACAAGGGTGTCTAGTATTGTTGAAAGCGCAGATGATGCTTTCAATCAGGAATTCAGCATAGACTTAAATATTACAGCATATAGATATTGGTTCTCAGATGGTAATAATGCTTCTTCATTATTAAGCAATTTAAAAGGAGCTGGAACTGATACTTATGATTTGGTAATCGGCTTTTCTGGCGAATCAGATTTTTATGGAGCAGGCGGCGGTTTTATAGGTGGGATCGCATATGAATATGACAGTAAACCATTCTATGCGGGCTATAGTTTGGTCAGCGATCAATCACTATCTGGAACGGCTCATGCCGTGCAACATGAAGTTTCTCATAACTATAGTTTAGGTCATGATGCAACAGCACCAACACCTATCTGTATAATGAATTATGGTACAATGTATTCCACTACAACTTGGGATTCTGCTCATCACGATGAGTTGGGTACTCATAAGCTCTGGTACGGAACTACTGTGAATTAAAATAATTTATTGTGCCATAGATTATATTAATTCTGTGGCACAATAAATCCGGAGGTGAAAGCAATGAAAGTTAAATGGTCCGTCTTCTTAATTATCTTCCTTCTTTTGATTGGATGTTCAAACAGTGCTTCACAAAACACACCAAAAGGAGATGACCCCGCATCTTGGATAAATTTCAAAGGCAATAAGTACGATTTTTACAAAACAGATGTCTCTGTCGGCAATTCTCTTGTTTCTACTAATGAGAAAACTGATGCAGACGATGGAACTGAAAGTGGTTTAGAAATATTTAAAGTAGAGAACGATAATGGTATGAGTTTATTTATTCAAGACCCTATTAATGAAGAATGGGTTGAATATAGAATAAAATGATTTCTACTTTATTAAAAAGTTTTTAGTTGTTCACTCTTTCATGAAATTTGACTTTCATTCGCTCAGACCTCGATTGCCTTCTCTAATTCATGGATCTCATCTGATGTTTCTTCCTTGTTTTTCTTCACACTTAGTGCAAACTTCATTCTCTATTCTTCAATTGATTCTCCACTACCAAACACAATCATTATTGAATTGTTTGTGCTATTGAAATAAGTTCCTTTATCAATTTCATTTAAGATATGTATAGCAAAAATCTATATGCTCTCAGCACTGCCTTCTAATAGTACCAGCACTTTTCTAAAAGCAACAATTCGACCAAGTTTCTTACCGTGACCATATCCTAGATCATAGCAATCATCAAAATCACCTCCCGACCAATCACTAGGATTAAAGTCTCCTTCGATTTGCTCATTAATTTCATCGATAGCTTCTTTCAAGTTCTCAATCATTTTCTTTGATAATACCAATCATTTGTTTTTGTTCCTTATTGATGCGTTCAATGATTTTTGAAGCCGCTGCTTTTGCCTCAGTGGCAGAATAAACAGAGTTCTCGAAACTGAAGCTGTTAATCCCTTCTAGTCTCGTAAGCAAGATTGGCACTTACCAGTTTGGTAACAGACAACAGATCTTTAATGACCGGTGTCAGTCTGGTCACTACGGGGTCTACGTTCGCAAAAGCAAGCTGGCTTGAGGTATATTCGTTCGCTTTATCAATAATTCCCCGCTCCGTTCCAGCAACGTCAAGTATGATGAAGCTGAAGTTCTCCTCGATTACATGCTGTGTATCAACTCCGAACTTCTCGAAATAATGAACCAAAACCACATTGATTCAGAAGATATAGCATGAGCATCTCTGTTTCACACTATCGGGTAGCGGCGGCTCCAGCGCAAACAGCCTTCACTTCCCCATGGGGAGAAATGAAGGCTGTATATCCGTCGTCCTTTAACGCCTAATTCTTATTGCCCGAATCCGACCCGTGGACGTTCTCGTTCTTTGGTCTCTACAACTACAGCCCGGATCGAGGTAATCGGAATGTACAACACCTGATACTCCGTACGGTACTTCACGAACCGCTCATCCATTTCTTCCAGAATGCCGCCGCTGACACTAGAACCATCCAGAAAATTCACGGTAACCTCTTGACCTTGCAAAGCTTCCAGCATTTCAGAATCCGCTCCTCTGCTTACAGTTTGGTAATCACTTTGTCGATTATGCCGTATTCCAGTGCCTCCTGGGCCGACAGGAAATAATCCCGGTCCATATCCTTCGCTACCTTCTCTGCCGGCTGGCCGGTGCGCTCCGCACTGATCTGCACAATCTTCTCCCTAATCTGCAGGATACGGCGGGCACTGATGGCAATGTCACTGGCTTGGCCCTGTGCGCCGCCATGCGGCTGATGAATCATAATCTCGCTGTTTGGCAGCGCGTACCGTTTGCCGGTAGCTCCGGCCAGCAGCAGAAGTGAAGCAAACGAAGCCGCAAATCCAGTGCATATCGTACTGACCTGCGGTTTGATTACCTGCATCGTATCATAAATGCCGAAGCCTGCGGTAGTCGAACCTCCCGGGCTGTTGATATACATCTGGATATCCTTATCCGGCTCATCTGCCGCCAGGAAGAGCAGTTGGGCGATGATACTGTTCGCCAGCTGATCATCGATGGCCGCACCTACGAACACAATCCGGTCCTTCAGCAGCCGGGAATAAATGTCGTAGGACCGCTCACCTCTGCTTGTTTGTTCAATGACATAAGGAATAATGCTCATGTCCACTCCTCCTTGGATAGTTTTAATTTCATACCCTGTAAACGGATGGAGTCCTGCAAAGGATACGGTTTCTATCTTTTTAAAATAACCGCAAAGGCGGCGTATCCTTTACATTGTGCCGATCGTTTATATAATAGAGGCAACAGAAAACGCAGGATGACCCAAAAGGAGATGATTACAAGTGTCGACCCTTGTACCGTTCAGCACCGGAAAATCAACGGATGAAATGCTGCCGCTTCGGGACGCTCTGTTCCGGTATTGTCTGTCTTTGACTAGATCCAGCCTTGAGGCCGAGGATTTGGCCCAGGATACCTGGACCAAATCCCTGGCTTATGCCAAATTTGCAGACAATCCGAATCCCGAAGCACTGCTGCTGCGGATTGCCAAAAATACATGGATTGATGTGATACGGCGCAAAGCATCAATGGGACGGGCTTTGGAGCGTACTCAAGCATTCATATCGTCAAGCGTAGATCAGAGTCCAGGCCAATCGCCAGGGGAAGCGCGGTCTGGGATCGAGCTGGCTTTTCAGGCGATTATCCGGCATTTATCTCCGCTGCAAAGAACAGTATTCGTGATGCGCGATGTTCTGGACTATTCAGCGGATGAAACCGCAGAGAGGCTGGAAACCACTGTAGGAGCCGTCAAAGCGGCCCTGCACCGGGCGCGTCAGGCACTCGGAGCCGTCCGCAAAGAACTCGCAGATGACGAGGGTCCAGCGCGGACGCAGGACCTGGATTTCCGGATTCTGCTTCAGGCGCTGGCAGAGTCCTATGAAAAAGGCCAGCTGCCTATGATGCTGGAGCTGCTTCGCAAGGAGGTTAAGTCGGAGATGACGATGGCGGTCGGTACTGGCACAGTGCAGGCACTGCACACAGGCGGGAGAGGCTCCTGGCCTTGCATGGAGACTGGCAGCATGACAGATCTGCGGATGGCTGCGTAATCCTTACAAAAACTAAGTTTACGGTTCCGGAGCCAGTTTTGTACGGAGACTATTCCAGGAAGCGTTGCCCACAAACTTTAGGAGTGAAAACATTGAGGAACATACTTGTACTCGGGGGAACCCGCTTTTTTGGCAAACGGTTAGTGGAGCGCCTGCTCCGGGATGCAGATACCAAGGTTACCATTCTGACACGTGGCCTGACGGAGGATGGCTTTGGCCGCAGCGTGAACCGGTTGAATGTGAACCGCACGGATACGAAAGCACTTGCTGAAGCTGTTGGAGATACCGTCTGGGATGTAGTTTATGACAACATCTGCTATTCCCCGGATGAGGCCGCTGCGGCCAGCCATATATTCGCAAATACGGCTAAGCGATATATTCTGACTTCCAGCCTATCCGTGTATGATCCAAGATCTGAAATTCTCCGCGAAGCAGACTTTGATCCGGAATCTTATCCGCTGCGGCTGGGCCCAAAGGATGATTACAGCTATCAGGAGGGCAAAAGACTGGCTGAAACGGTCCTCTTAAGGCAAACAGCTTTTCCCGTGGCAGCAGTCCGGTTTCCGATCGTGCTCGGGACGGATGATTATACGAAGCGGCTGCATTTTCATATTGAGCATGTGCAGGAAGGACAGCCCATCGGGGTGCCCAATCCGCAAGCGCTGATCTCGTTCATCCGTTCTGATGAGGCGGCTGATTTCTTGTATTGGCTAGGCTTCTCACCACTGACAGGACCCGTGAACGCATGCTCAGACGGGACGCTTACCATCGGGAATATCCTCTCCATCATCGGGCAGGCAACCGGACAACAGGCGGAGGTTCAGAGCGAAACGGCCGACAAAGATAGGTCTCCGTTTGGCATCCGGGAATCCTGGTACATGGATACAGCAAAAGCCCGCAAGGCGGACTTCCCGTTTCTGAAGCTTGCAGAGTGGTTCCCGGATCTGGTCCTGGAACTGGTAAGTGAACGTAATGCCTCACTCGGCCATCGCGAGTAGCTGGCTTGATGCCTCCACATTCTCTGCTCTGGATTTTTCATCCATAATTATTAACCGACCGGCCGGGGCTACTGCTCCGGTCTCTTCTTCGATTTTGAACACATGAATCTCCCGGAACAGCTGCTGTGAAATTTCATTGATCTCCACCGCTTGCCGGGCAATGTCACGGATCGCTTGATCCTGCTGGGTGCTGGAGGCATTGACCTCCTGCACACCTGCAGCAGTCTGTTCAGCCACTGCAGCTACGGAATGTACAGAATCTGCCAGCCGGGTGTTGATCTTCCGGGTCTGCTCCACCTTCTGGTGAATTTGTCCAATCTGGTGGCTGATACCGGTAATGGATTCGTCAATGGCCTCGAAAGAAGCAAGAGTCTGTTCCACCTGGTGGTCCTGCTGCTCCAGGCTTTTTTGGGTTTCCAGCATATATTCCTGAACATCCGCCATACTGTCCTGCAGATCGCCAATCATCCGGCTGATATGGATAGAGGATTCGTTCGTCTGTACGGATAAGTGCCGTACCTCATCGGCGATGACGGCAAAACCTTTGCCCGACGCCCCTGCCCGGGCTGCCTCAATGGCGGCGTTCAGGGACAGGATATTCGTCTGCTTGGAAATTTCCGTAATGGACCGGGTGATTCGAGAAATATCACCGGACTGCTGAACGAGCTTGTCCAGTGCTTCATACACCTTAGTGATGGATGCACGGGAATGATAAGAAGTCTGCCGGAGAGCAGTTACCGTCTCCGAGCCTTTGCGTGTATTCTGATTCGCCGCTTCGCTGGTTAAGAGCATCCCATCGGTGTAATCCGTAATCTCATGAACCCCGAGCTCCAGCTCCTCCAGCAGCAATGTGCTATGTTCAGATTGTTCCGCCTGCTGCCCCGCCCCGACGGATATTTCCTGGATCGTATGGAGAATTTCCTGATTGGTATGGGCAGTGATGACAGATGACTGCTGGAAGGAATGTGAATAATCTGCAAGGGAAGAAGCCGCAGTCATCGTCTGCCGCAGCATATCGCGGACCCGGCACACCATATGGTCGAAATGGTGGCTCAACCGTCCAAGCTCATCATGATAGGGTGAGTTAATCTGCTGCCGCAAATCACCATCCGCAATCTCCCGCAGGGCTGCCTGAAGCTTGCTGACCGGGGTTACGAAAGAACGGATCAGCAGCCAGCCAAGCAGCAGCGTGAACAGGAACACCCCGGCTGCTGCATAAATGATGATGGAAATCGTGTCCTCCAGCATGTGAAAAGAATGATTCTGTGCCTGCTCGGCGTTATCCGCAGCTGCTGCATACAGCTTGCCGTTCGTCTCCAGCATAGATTGGCTAAGTGCCAGCGCCTTCGTATGTAAGTTATCTATTTGTTCCAGAACCGCTAACGGGTCAAGACTGTTGTCACCCATAGTCTGAATCAGTTGATCAAAAATCCCGTTATATTCTCCAGCCTGGGTTCGCAGCAGTCCCAGGATCGGGGAGGCGGGTGTATCTGTCTCAAATTTAAGTTTGGCCAATTCAGCGGTAAGTTGCTGCTGCTTGTCCTTAAAATCATCAGCCAGTTCCAGATCACTTGATTCGGCAAGTGCTGTCTCTGCACGGTTCAGCTCCTGCAGCAACTGGGTAACCGTTGAGACGGTAATCCGTTTTTCCATCTCAGTCTTTTGCTTTTCCATGGAATGCTCCACTTGCCCGATCTTATTCCCTTGGTACAGGGCCACCCCCAGAAAAATAAGCGTAATGGCGGAGAAACTTAAAATCAGCTTCCATTTCATAGAAAAGTGCAGCCGTTGTCCCTTCAAGCGAATCATCCCTTCATATCAAGCTTCAAAATACAATAGGTATATTTTACTAACACACTCATTGTAGAAGCTGGATATTAACTGCTCTCCTAACTTTTGTATGGGAATCGTAAAGAAATTGTTGCGAAAATGTTAACAGAAGGGCGCTTTCAGCGATTGCTATATAACCGCGATCCGGTTCAAAAAGCGGTTCATGAGCAGCGGCAGCGAGATGAGAATCGGCGGGTCATCCAGCCTGGGAGGATGGAGGGTCACCGGCTGATGCGGGACCAGAGAACCTGGTACGACATGGATCGGAGTCTTCGACCGGGTACGCAGTGTGGTATGCGGAAGCAGGAAATCCAGCGTGTGTGTTCCCCATGATATGGAGGTGGCAAGCAGGTAGTAGGTCCCGGGAGCCACATGTTCAAATTGAAAATGCCCCAGGGAGGAGAGCAAGGTACCGTACAGCGGCAGTCCCTCGGGAATAGGTTTGGCGAAGAGGCCGATCAGAATCACCCCGTCAACAGGGGCCTCAGCAGATACCGTCCCGTGCACAGAAGAAGGCATCCGGCTGATCGGGTACGAAAAACTCCAATCCCGCAGCTTCCTTAACGAGCTCATCTGATCTCCGGCATATGGCACGGAATTGCGGAATTCCGCCGGAGACATCCCCACCCGGGCAGCAAAACGGGAAGTGAAGGTCCCGAGGCTCTGCTGGCCAATCTCCAGCGAAATATCACGGACCGTAAGGCCCGTGCGCAGCAGCATGTCCTTCGCCCGCTGCAGGCGGTGAGAGGACACATAGTACAGCGGAGACAGACCAGTCCGCTCCTTGAAGATGCGTACAAAGTGATACGGGCTGTATCCGGCATAACGGGCCAGACGCTCCAGCGGAAGTTGATCATACATATGCTCATGAATGTAGGCAATAACTCCATCAATTTCTGCAAACCGTTCTGTCACCATAAGGTCCACCCTTCTTCGGGAAGATATTAAGAACGTAAGTTCGCATAAATGATATCACAAATTTAAATGAATTGGAACCTTTCTGTTTGCATCAGAACAAACTCACCTTATCAGGTGAAAGCAGTATCTTCATTGCCGCAGGTAACGGTATTGCTTCCAATTCAAGGGTATTTCTACCTCCTGTTCTGCCCGCTAGCCCGTTGACGGTTAGATCAGAGGTATTTCCTCTTAGGCCCGTTTAGTTCATTTCGTTCCCCCCGGTCCATTTCTTCACGCTATTCCTCTCACTTTTAATCACAGTTAATGCAACAAAAAAAGCAGGCTCCGGCTGTCCGGAAACCTGCCTGTCTTATTTGATGATTCTCTTTACATGCATGATCTATGCCTGCTCCGGTGTGCCCTCTTCCATATACACGGACTCCCATAGATGACCGTCGATGTCCTGAAAGCTCCAGCTTTACATAAAACCGTGGTCGATCGGGTCATTATACTTCTTGCCGCCTGCGGCCAGCGCCTTATCCACCAGTTCGTGCACCTCTTCCCTGCTGGATGCGGAGAATGCCAGAATCACTTCGGTGTGGCTGGAGGTGTCGACAATTTCTTTGGAAACAAAGGTTTTGAAGAATTCTTTAGTCAGCAGCATGACAAACGTAATGTCGTTGAGAATCATACATGTCGCGTTCTCATCCGGAAAATGAGAGTTGAACCCGAAACCAAATGCGGTAAAGAAGTTAATCGAAGCCTGCAGATCATTTACCGGCAAATTCACAAAAAGCTGGCCTGCCTGAAATCCCATTCTCTAGAACGTGTCTGAAAACTCCTCATTGAGTCAATTTGAAGATGACAGCTATGTATACAAACGCCAAGAATGACTTGGCCAAATTGTCGTAACGAGTAGCCATAGGCGAAAGTGTTTGATTTTATTGAAAAGGCACTCCACTAAGTGGCGTTCTTTGTACCGATAACAATCGACTTTCTACGGGTTTTGACTATTCGCTTTAGGCGGGATGGTGTAGGATGCCTGCTTAGCTGTAATCTAATTTCGAATCGCTTCGAAGCCATAGGCTTTGTCGCCAAGAATAGGACTTCCTGTAACTTCAAGCCTCTGAAGTAAATCAATCGCTGGAACGGAATCGTAGACTTGACCACCCGTCAGAAGAAAAGCGAGGGGATTTCCTAATCCATCGACGACGGTGTGAAGTTTGGTTGTCTTTCCGCCACGACTGACGCCGATGTGCTGATTTACTTCGTGGCCATCAATGTTTTTTTAGCACCGGCACTATGTTGATGGGCTTTGACGGATGTCGAATCAATGCTCAAGTTTTTAAAGTCAGGTTCGACCTAAAGGCTTGAAAGATCCCAACAAGCAGTCCGGTATCTTGCCACTTGCAAAAGCGACTGTAGACCGTTTTCCATGGACCATAGCGTTCTCCGGTAAATCGAGCCAAGCAGCACCACTTCGAGCGATCCATAGAAAAGCGTTAAACATGGTTCGTTCACTTAATTTTGACGGACGTCCTGTTCGGTAGGGTGGAAACAATCCCCTTAATTTGATCCCACTGTTCATCGCTTATTTCGTACCGTCTTTGAATCATGTTTGACGCTCCATTCGTTTTTCCTAAATCTTACCATGTTATTTATTGTGTGACCGGTTAGGAAATCCTGAAGAAAATGGACGTCGAAGGCAAAAACGTCATGGCCGACCGGGAATACGATACCGATAAAATTATCGCACCGCTGGAAGAGAAGTAAGCGAACTCAATCATTCCAAGCCGTAAGCACCGCACGATTCAACGCCGTCTTTTTTCGGAATAATGAAACTGGCGATTTAATGAATAGATTTGAAATAGATTTAATGTCAATTGATTTGTTATCATCGAGATTATTAGTGCTTTTTTTCACATGGTGTTTAGCTTGTCTATTCAATAATAATAATGGCGTATTTAAATTTCAAACTTTTTCCGGTAGTTCTTTTCATTATTCCAGTAATCTATTTGTATCAAAAAAAATCAGATTTTTTACGCAAAAAACCCCCTTGTATCTGCGGCATTCAGCAGATACAAGGGGGTTTGCGCTTCATATACTAATATTCAATTCATCTTACCCGGGAGTGCGCTGCCCTACTGTTCCAGCAGCACCTGAAACCATTTTAGGTTCAATTCATGGTGCGCTCTGACATTATTCATCATCGACTTTGCAGTATCGTAGATCCTGTCTTGCTTGGCATCCAGCACATGATCAATTTCAGCAATTTTGCGCCGTGTCTGCTCCATCTGCACCGCTACGGCCGACTTGAATTGCCCAGGATCATATTGGTGGGCAAACAGCGTGGTCATATAAAAGGCTAACGTAATATCGTCCGTCTGCAGCGAATATTTGGCCATGAGCGCTGTGAAATGCTCGTTGCCCTGCGGTGTAATCTCGTAGATGTACTGTTCGGGATAGTTGTTAACGCTAACGACTTCAACCAGCTGGACCAAGCCTTCCTCCGCTAACTTCTGCAGGTTGTAATACAGCGATCCCTTCGTCATATGAACAAGATACCTGTAATCCCGTTCCTTGAAGATATTCAACAATTCATAAGCGCTGGATTGTCCGCAATCCTTCAACAGACCCAGTATTAATAAGGGTATAATAATAATTCTTCTTTCTATCGATTATTGAAAATCACGGAGATGCTCAGCGATCCATTCTCTAAACGTATAAGGCTCCCGGCCAAGAATCGTCAGCACCGTGCCGGTCACGCCGAGCTGATGCTTGAGTGTATACTCCCAATCCTGGACTCTAAGGTTAATATACTCTTCAGCAATGTAGTTCTTCATATACGAACGGAAGTCCCCGATCGTCTGCTCTTCCAGTTCAAGCGATTGTCCCAGTTGCTTAGAGATTTCGGTCAATATGTTCCTCTGGCTAAGAATATTCGCCCCTGTAAGCGTCAAGACCTGCCCGGAGAATTTGCCAAAATCGGTTAGAACCACACTGATAACTTCGGCAATATCTGTTTCATGCACACTGGCCAGCTTAGCCTCAAGGGCCGGTAACCGGATTTTCCCCTTATTGTATCTAAAAAGGTCCCTCCAGTAAATGGTGTTGTGCATGAAGGCCTCGGCCCGGATAAAAACATACTGAAAGCCATACGCCTTAATTTGATCCTCGACCTTTTTATGTTTAAGGGCATTCTCGTTGTAACCGGCATCCGACCGGTTAATGGAAGCTGAGGATAAGAACACAATGTTCCGGACGCCCTTAGCCCGAGCAGCCTGCAGAATCTCTTCGGCATCATCCAGCAGGATCAGGAATAAGGTCTCAACGCCGCGCAGGCTGTCTGACCAGGCGCTGCAATCCTTGATATCGCCGGTGACGACAATCATATGATCTGTCCGATCTGTTAACAGCCTCTCAGGTGTTCGGGTGAGGGCTTTAAATTTGACATCCTTAAGCTTGAGGTAATTTACAACCCGATTTCCAACGGTTCCAGTTGCTCCAGTAATAAATAGCATTATAAGGACCTCTTTTCCAATATATTAGTCTAATTAGACCACAAATCAAAATATAGTCTAATTAGACTAATATAGCAAGGGATATTATACAAAGAACACAGCCCCAGGGGACTATGTTCTGAAAGTACGCCCAGCATGGGCGTCATCTCTAGGGTGAAAGTCCTGAACGAGGGCTGGCGAGCGCCTACCGTTAGTCAAAGGCAAGGGTGTTCACCGTGAGGTAGATCTGAAGGAAGCCGGAGGCAAAAGCACGGGCCAAGGTACACGAACTGGATTTGAGGCTGTGTCAGTCAGATGAGCCACCTATACATGACGAAATCCAAAGCCGCCAAAGGCTTGCGCGTTAAACTCGAGTGGTCGCGGGCGGAAAGATGGCATTCTTATCTGGGGAAGCCTGAAAGATCTCAACAAGCAGTCCGGTATCTTGCCACTTGCAAAAGCGACTGTAGACCGTTTTCCATGGACCATAGCGTTCTCCGGTAAATCGAGCCAAGCAGCACCATTTCGAGCGATCCATAGAAAAGCGTTAACATGGTTCGTTCACTTAATTTTGACGGACGTCCTGTTCGGTAGGGTGGAAACATCCCCTTAATTTTGATCCCACTGTTCATCGCTTATTTCGTACCGTCTTTGAATCATACTTGACGCTCCATTCGTTTTCCCCAAATCTTACCATGTTATTTAGTTTTCAGACACATTCTAATCACCTCTGCAAGTATTTGTAGTGTTACCGCTCGATTATAACTTGAAAGGACAGGAAGTAATTCTTCCCGATTGCTGTTTGTCCCATGCCGTTGATCGGGCTCGATGAACTTACTGCAGACGGCTTATTGAAAATGTTTCGGGTGAGGAGTAACCTGAAAGAAAGAAGAAATCATGAGTATTACAATCCGCACGAGTACTATTCCATCTCTTTTTACACGAATTCTGTATGCTGAAGATATCAACGATCTGAGGGGTGAAATGAATGCCTAACATTTGGATGCATCTGGAGTATGGGCAACAGCTAGCGGAAGAGTTCCGCGGTGAGTTCCCTTTTCTTACGGAGATGAAATCCCGTCCTGAGCTGTACCAGCTCGGCTGCCAGGGACCGGATTTCCTGCTGTACCACAGCTTTCTGCCCTGGAAAAAAGATACCCGGGCGCTTCAGCTCGGCGATCTCATGCATACGGAGAATTGCGGTCCGGTGTTGATCGAATTCTGGCAGAGAGCCCTGGCCCTTCCCGCCGACGAGCTGAAGGAGACGCAGCAATACTTTCTCGGCTTCCTTACCCACCATCTGCTGGACCGCAACCTTCATCCCTACATCAACTGGAAAGCGGGCTACAAGCACCGCAATCACCAGCGTTTTGAGATTGTCCTCGACACCTTGTTCATGAAGCGGCTGAGACAGTTGGATACGTGGCGGCATGCCGCCTGGAAAAAAATCAATGTGGGCTCCCACTTGCCCGCCCCCATCCATACCATTCTGCATGAAACCGCATCTGACTGGTATCCCGAAACCCGGCGCCTTCCCGCTGAAATCTGGCATGAAGCGTACCTGGACATGATTTTGGCGCATAAATGCTTATTCGATCCCAAGGGCTGGAAGAAATCCCTGCTGAGGGGCAAAGCCCGCCGCCTGTTTTCACAGCAGCTGTCCCCAGCCGAGGAGAAGCTCGATTATCTGAACGAAAAACACGGGGAGTGGCGGCATTCTGCACTCTACTCCGAAGTCCGGACCGAAAGTGTCTGGGACCTGTGGGAGGAGGCGCTTGCAGAAGGACGGACGGTGCTGCGGGCTCTGGCTTCGTGGCTGAACAGCACGGTGCCGGCTGAAGGCGCCCGGGCGCTGGAGCAGTTCAAGCTGGTGCTGGGCGACCGTTCCTATGATACAGGCAAAGAGTGCAGCAGCAATCTTAAGAACAGGTATGCCGAACCGATCTGGGAAGCAGGCATTATCTCATGAAGACGTATGTATACGGCGTAAACCGTCCATTTAGGACATACACTGGACAGATCTCCGCAGGGAGGTCTGTCTCACCGGACAGAATTGAGTTCGTGAAAAGCTATCCTGCTGCTATACCTCTGCCGTTGCATGTGCCGGAATATGCGGCGGAGCTGGCGGGACCGGCGGAGCTCCGTCCTGCAGCGCGTCCTGCTTCCCCTTCGCCACATCGAGCTTCAGCACAATCATAATCCCAGCCCGAAGAACAGCAGCAGAGAGAGAATGCCAAGTCTTGGATTCCCGGTGAACTGCCCCACCAGCTCAAAAACAAACGGGGCAAAGATCGAAGAAAATTTGCTGGTAATGTTCACAAAGCCAAAAAACTCACCGGTGCGCTTCAGCTGCATCAGATCACTAAGCAGGGAACGGGAAATCGACTGGCTTCCCCCCTGAACCAGGCCCACCATAACCGCCAGGATATAAAAATGAATGGCTTGGGTCATGCCGAAGCCAAGGATTACACTTTGAGATAACGGCCAAGCCTCTCAGATTGCCGGTAACCCTCTGTTACAAGCCCCCGCTGACTCCAGCCGCCGCGATATCCTTCACCATCCGCCCTGTGCCTTTCCAAGTAAATAGCCAATGCTCTTAAGCCTCCTGTTCCGATGGATGAATAGGAGTTCTACACCGACGGGACGAATACAATCCGCTGCTGGCTGTCAGCAGGGGCATTCCAGACGTCCTCTACACTGGACAGCGGAAAAACTACAGGGTTCGTTGTTAGTTTGCCGTCTGAGATAGCATTTATTAATGCCGGGAATTCGGCCATATATCCGGCTGGTGTGACAGACCCCTGGCCACTGCCGATGATCTGGAAGTTGGCAGAACGGAGTGCTGCGGAAGGTATAACGGCATCCGCTCCTGCAACAGAACCGATTTGAATCCAGGTCAATAGCCGGCTGCGGTCTGATCTCCGGGTGAGAATCGGGAGCATGGCTAGCCCGGCAGGCTTGCCCCACAGATAATCGATAACGATGTCCACCTCGGCTGCGGTCTCGCCAAGGCGCCGGGCCACTGCCTCTGGATCACCAGCCAGACACACGGTTACATCAGCACCGATTGCCGTAAGTGAATGGAGGCGTTCCTGGTCACGTCCGGCAGCGATGACCTGGCTTGCGCCGAGAAGCTTGGCAATCTGGACTGCCATCTGTCCGGAATTGCCTGTAGCCCCCATAATCAGAACCTTGAATCCGGGCTGAACCTGAACCCGGCGGCGCAGTGTCACCCAGGAGGACATCGCCGGATTCATTGCGGCAGCAATGAGCACTGGATCGGCATGAGCCGGCAAAGGTACGCTGCACCGCAGATCAATTACTGCTTTGTCGGCAAAAGCGCCCAGAACCGAATCTGTTGCCACGAAATAGACCAGCCGGCCATCCGGCAGACGTCCGACCCCATCAATACCGGGAATCAGCGGCAGTTCATCCGTACTGGTATAGTGGGATCCATCAGCCTGAGAACGGACTCGCGGATGTAAACCGGAAGCAAGCACGTCAATCAGAACCTCATGATTGGCGGAGGGCTCGGGAGTGTCGAAGAACTCGTATTTGGGCCCTGAATCAAATGATCGTACAACAGCAGCATACATAATATTGACCTCCAGTTGTCCTTATGGACGAAATTAGTTTGTTATACAAACAATATAGTTTGTCCCACATACAAAGTCAACAGTTATTGTGGTACAATATGAAAATCAGGTGCTGGGCGCAATGAACGGCAGCGCCGATTGTACGAAATATAACAGAGTGCGGAGTGAAAAACATGAGCAGTTACGATGATTCTTTTAATAATCTGGATGATCTGGCGATCGTGGACGCCCTCGTACAGGTTTCATTTCTTATCCAGAACATTCTGGCTAAAATAGGGGCTGAACATGATCTGTCGATCATTCAAATCCGGCTGCTTGGCATCCTGCGCGACCGGGAGCCGAGCATGCAGCAGCTGGCCCGGCATCTGGGCCTGGATAAGTCCAGTATTACCGGACTTGTCGACCGCGCCGAACGGCGCGGATTAGTTGAACGTACGGTTTCCAGTAGCGACCGGCGTGGGTTCAATGTGAGGGCAACTGCGGCAGGCTGGCATATTATTCATGAAGTCGGTGAGCAGATTGAGCATCAGATTACGGCTATGACTGTAGGGCTTACGGAATCGGAGCGTACCCAGACCATTGTGCTTGCCGGCAAAATACTGGCCACTGCAGTGGAGGCTAATCGTTGAACCGCAGATGCTTCTATGTACATGTTGCCGTCCCATACGGTTCATAGTACAATTCCGATTTAATTCGAGTACCGGTACAATCGAGTAGGAGGGAGCAGCAAGCTCCCGTCCTCTCATACCACCGTACGTACCGTTCGGTATACGGCGGTTCAACCGCATAAGTGCTATTGACGTAAACGCTCATATTGCTGGGAAGTCATAATCCCCCGCCTGTGCGCGCTTTCCGTTTGTTACGGAACGAGACAGTACCAGACTTCCAGCAATGCGCCAGTATCCTAAACGGGAGTTTCCCCACTGGTAAGCCTGCCCTTCCGGTATCCCCAGCTTGCGCAGGTTCTGTACCCTGGTTCTCGGCTTCTTCCACTGTTTCCAGATGTACATCCGCAGACGCCTTCGCACCCATTCGCTCCAGCTTTGCAAGATCCGTTTCATGTCGGCCACATAGTAATAGCCGATCCATCCGCGAAAGTAGACTTTCACCTTCTCCATGACTTGTCGGACATTCCTGCCCTGACTGCGGCTCGTGAGTTCTTTCAGCTTCTTCTTTGCTTTGGTCAGGGATTGTCCATGGACGCGAATGTACACCCCACTCTTGTTCTTTCCCAAGGCAAAACCAAGGAATTTGAAATGCTTCCGCGCCACTACACTGACGACCTTGCTTTTCTGCCTATTTATCTGGAGTCTGAGTGTATTCTCCAGGTACTTCCGGCAAGATTCCAGAAGCCGCGTCGCTGCCCGCTTACTTTGAGCCAGCACTACGATGTCATCTGCGTACCGGATGACATTCACTCCCCGCCTGCTCATCTCCTGGTCAAATTCGTTCAGGTAAATGCTTGCCAGCAGCGGGGATAATGGCCCTCCCTGCGGAGAGCCTTCCTCCGTTTTGCAGTGCACCCCATTCTCCATAACCCCACTTTTTAGGTATTTCTTGATCAGTTCGGTTACTCGCTTATCCTGGATTTGTTTGCGCAACAGATTCATCAGCAGTTCATGGTTCAGGGTGTCAAAGTATTTCGAAAGGTCGATTTCTACCACGTGGCCGTAGCCTTGCTGTGCGTAATCTTTCACCTTACGGATGGCCTGCTGCGCGCTCCGCCCGGGGCGGTAGCCGTAGCTTCCCTCCGAAAAGAGCGGCTCAAACAGCGGTTGTAGCTGCTGGGAAATCGCCTGCTGGATCACCCGGTCTACGACCGTGGGGATGCCCAGCTTCCGGACTCCACTTCCATCGGGTTTAGGAATTTCCTTGCGCCGTACCGGGCTTGGTTTGTATTTGCCTTCCCGGATCTGTTGCAAAAGCTCGTCTCTATGTTCCTGCAGCCATGGCAGCGCTTTTTCTACGGTCATTCCGTCGATTCCGGGCGCTCCATGGTTGCATTTGACCTGTTTGTAGGCTCTGTTCAGATTGTCTCTGTCCAGAATCTGCTCCAGCAGGTCTGTTGCACCGTCTCTTTCTCTACGTTCCCGAACGCCGGCACTCCGCGCTCCCGCATACTCTTCGCGTTCCACGCTATCCCTCTGCAGGCAGCCCTTCCGGTATTCTGCTTTCATCGCGCCGACTCTCCTTCCTGTCTGTACTTGAGACTTACGATTGTTCGGCCCTTCCCGAGAAAAAAAACTTCCCGGTACTATGGCCTCTGCTGACTTCTCACAACAAGCTTTACTCCGTCGTTCGGATTTTTTTTCCTACCGGGCGTCTGTGAGACCTCCCCGAGTAAGAGCGATAACCTTCCCCTCATCCATCTGCCACATTTACATCATGGGATTCGGGCAGTATTGGACTTTGCTTTGGTTGGCAAGCTCGTCCGTCCCATGATGCCTTCTATGTGATTTCTGTTCGTCAGACCGAGGGTTTGCTTCCGGCTTCCTTCAGATTCCGCCTCACGGTGGACACCCTTGCCTTCAGCTAACAGTTCCTGCTGCCAAGCCTATAGCGGACTTTCACCGCCAAGTTATCGCCCATGCCGGGCGCACCAACAAATTGCCCCTTCCGCCGTTTCGGCAGAAGGGGCAATTTCAAGATATGATGGGTCAGTCGACTGCGACCATCAATGAGACAGTTCTGGCAATGGAATTTCTTAAATCGTCCAGGTTCTTTACAGCATCCGGAGCGGGAGAATTCCCGGCTGCTCCCACGGGACGATTTCCGGTGGAATATCGGCGGGCTAGGGCCCCGGTATCCGATCCGGATTCACCCCGGGAACAACCCTTCCACTCACTCAGCCATCCTGCTCACTCACCACTTATGTTCTCGCCCATCTATTCATCCAGCCCTTTTTTTACTCATACGTTTTCATTCATCTGTCCGCCGCCGCAGTCATGCTCCACTACCACGCATGCTCCACCCCCGGGTGTGTTGCTCAACCGGATCTCGCCGCCCAGCTTCGCTGCAAGCTGCTTTGCAATATACAGACCAAGCCCGGAATGCCCGTCCCTGCTGCCCCTGGCGTCATCCCCCCGGTAGAATTTCTGAACAGCCTTCTCCTGGTCTCTGCGGCTAAATCCGGGTCCGGTATCACAGACCTCGTAACAGATGCGGCTGCCGTGCACGGTAACCGCCACAGAAATGGAGCCACCGCCTGGCGTATATTCCAGACTGTTCATCACCACATTGTCGAGAATACGCTCTAGAAGCTCCGGGTCGGTGTGCAGGGATATTCCTGCAGCCTCCCCCATTCTCAGAACGATTTCAACGCCCTTCCGGCCAGCCTCCAGCGAGTAAGCCGTGATCTTGCGGTCCAGAAACGGTGCCAGCTCAAAAGTCTCGGGATGGAGTATGGAACCCGCCTTTTCCATATCCGATGTATACTGCATCTGCCGCACCCGTTCGCTGCTTTTGTCCGCATTCTCCCGGATCACCCCAAGATAGCGAAGAAGCTTCCCGTCTTTCGGGTCCCCGGAGTCAATCAACGCTTCGGCATAGCTGCGGATGATGGAGAGCGGAGCCTTGAGATCATGTGCCAGCGCTTCGACCATCTCCACCCGTTCCTGCTCCATCCGCCATTGTGCCGACAGGGAGCTCGCAAGCTCCGTTTTCATCTCGGCAAAAGCACTGCTGAGCTGGCCCAGCTCATTATCCGAATGATAGCTAATTTCGAAGTCGAGATCCTTCTCTTTAATCTTGCGGGCGGCTTCCATCAGCAGGCGCAGCGGCTTGTTGATATTGCCGGCAACAAGGCGCGAGAATAACAGCGAGAATAAGAGAATATAGAGAAACGGCGACACCAATGCACCGATAAAAATCACCGTTATCCACATGTTGCCGGATTCATTCACATAAGTAGGCTTCAGTGCGTAGGACAGCAGCACCGCACCTTTGACTGTGCCTTCGGCATCAATGACCGGCACCGTACGCACATATCTGCCTTGAATACCCGTGGTAGTATTCAGCAGCTTGTACAGCTCCGTTCGGCCGTGAATATGCACATTATCCAGTGTGCCATATAAGATGTCCGCATTCCCGTCCACCACCTGGTAAGTGATGCCCTCACCCGGAATCGCCGCTTCCAGCGCCGGTCTGGCGGATGAGGCAAGCAGCTCTGTTTGTTTCTGCAGAATATAGCTTTCGATGGCAGGCAGGCGTTTCTCATAATGATTGGCGGGATACACCAGCTTATTCTCCACCCGCATAAAGAGCAGCGCAGCCAGAGCATAAGTGATCACCGTCGCTACCACGCTAGTCAGGATAATATAGGTGAAGGCCAGTTGAAACTGGGTCTTAAGCGGTTTTTTGTTCATACGGCAGCTCCTTGATTAGTGAATGATCCATTTGTAGCCGATTCCCCATACCGTAGAGATATAATCGCCGGAGGGATCGGCCGCGGCCAGCTTGGCCCGGATCTTCTTGATATGCTCAACTACGGTCGATGCATCTCCTTCGGCATCATAACCCCAGACTTTCTCGTAAATATGCTCGCGTGAAAAAACCTGGCCGCCATGCAGCGCCAGCAGCTCAGTGATATCATATTCCCGCCGTGTCAGTGTGACCGGCTCCCCTGCTACGCTGACCAGCCGTTCCTTCAGACTCAGCTCCAGCTTGCCAAACCGCAGCCGGTTGTACTGCTGCGGCTTTTGCCGTGACCGTTCTTCTCTCCGCAGGTTCCCCTCGATCCGGGCCATCAGCTCGCGGAGGCCAAACGGCTTGATCACATAATCATCTCCGCCCAGCGTCAGTCCGCGGACCCGGTCCGCTTCCGACTGTCTGGCACTCAGGAAGATAATCGGACAGCATATCTGGTCTCGGATGCTGCGGCAGACTTCAAAACCATTCATCCCCGGCATCATAATGTCGAGGATGATCAAATCCGGTTCACGCTCCACCAGCCGGACACCTTCAATCCCGTCAGAAGCGGACAGCACCTCATACCCCTTGGCCTCCAGCTCATCTGTGAGCAGTTGAACCAAGGCTTCTTCATCATCGATGATCAAAATTCTGCTCAATTTATCCCTCCTGCCCTTCGCTATTCGTAGCTGTCACGGCCTTCCCATCTACAAAACCATAGTATACTACAAGCGGTCACAAGCATGAATACCATACAGGCTGGAACGAGACCCCGAACCAGATTGTCCCGCAGGAATCCTGATAACTGGAAGCCATCCGGTAGTGATACCCCTGGCATAGCCAGGCCGGGAAGCCCGGCAAGCCGGGCAGGCCAGGACCAGGGTACGTAGGGCCATATGGCATCACCTATGGAAGTGGTGCCTATGATGGCAGCCACCAGCAGACCCGCTCCCCCTGCTCCAACAGAAGCGCCCAGCCCGAAAGCCAGCGCCAGGTACAGATGCAGTACGCACAAGGCCAGGCTGCCCGCAAGCGCAAGCAGACCGCTGAGCAGGAAGATTCCTGCTCCAGGATGCTCCAGTTGAAGAATATACCGCATCCCGGGGAGCAGCACCAGCATGGAACCAAAAAGGAATACTGCAACCAGCAGAATCAGCTGCAGCAGCTTGCCAAGATAGATCAGCGTTCTGGGCGCACTCTGCCCCAGCAGGCCGTTGAAATGGCCGGCGTTCTCTTCCTGGGCAGCAAGCAGTCCGGCCAACAAACCTATACCGACAGGCAGAACTATACTAGCCGACTGGAAAAAGGAGTGGTGAATCTCATACGGAAGTTCCGATGTACGAACAGGGCGGGCGAAATACCATAATAGAAGCGCAGGATAGCCCAGAACTGCCATCCCTGTCAACCAGCGGACTGGTGTCCGCTTTGTTTTGAGCCAATCCGAGGCCATTAATCGCAGCAGCATGACTATTTCACCTCTTTCCGGTCAAACCATACTCCTGTTAGCCAGGAACTGGCCGCAAAAAACAGCAGTGAAACGGCAATTCCCGCTGGAATAACCGAGGTGTCCAGCAGGGGGTCCCCAGTTTCAAGCGGGACGCCATTTGGATGAACACCGGCTACCGGACACATCAGCCGCAGTGCCCAGCTCCAGGGCACATAGAGCCAATGGGGACCAGGTGCGGCAATGACACCAGTGAACATGCCTGCAACACCCAGCCCGATAGATGCGGCCATTCCTTTCCAGGCAGCAGCCATGAGCTGCAGAGGAATCAGGCTTAATGAGACCAGCCAAGTGAGCAGGCTGGCATATACTACCTTTTCCACAGGAAGGGTTCCATCCGTTATCAGCAGGCCTGCAAGCAGAGCAGCAGCAATGGTTCCCAGTGATGACAGAAGCAAATAGTAAGCAAGCACCATGATTTTGCCGATCCACAGTAACCCGGGACGGATATTGTACAGGCGTAAGCCGCGGTAATGGCCGGCCTTGCGTTCCCTAACCTCGGCCAGTGCACAGAGCAGCGCTGTGCCGAGCGGCACGAAAATAAACGGCCACCAGTTAAAAACCATGCTGAGGAACAGTTCCCCTGGCAAGCTCTGTCCTTTGGAAATGTACAGTAGGGCAATGAGCGCGAACAGTACAAAGAACGACGGGGCAGCCCAAACCAGCTTCACCGAAAAGCTGCGTTTGTATTTCAAATGCTCTGATTGAAGGATATTAAGCATGCTGCACACCCGCCTGTTCCCGGTTTCGGGCAACGACCTGCATAAACAGCGCTTCCAGATCCTCGCCTGTATGGATTTCGCTCTCATAGCCCAGCCGTCCACCGCTAATAATGCCGATATGATCGGCGATCTGCTCCACCTCGGACAGAATGTGGCTGGAGAGAATCACCGTGATTCCCTGCCCAGGGAAGGAACGGATCAGCTCCCTCAGCTCCTGAATGCCCAGCGGGTCGAGTCCGTTCGTCGGTTCATCCAGAATCAACAGCTCCGGCTGGTTCAGCAAGGCAATCGCTATACCGAGTCTTTGTTTCATCCCGAGCGAGAATTGGGACGCCTTTTTGGAACGTGTCTCCTGCAGATCCACTGTGCCCAGCACCTCTTCGATCCTTTGCGCAGGCAGTCTCAGCAGCTTCGCATGAACCATTAAGTTCTCCCTTGCCGTAAGGTTGCCGTACAGTGCAGGAGCTTCAATCAGTGCCCCGATCCGCTCCAGATGCCGTCTCTCCCAGGGCTTACCCCCAACCAGAATCTCCCCTTCACTTGGACGCAGAAGTCCTGTAATCATTTTTAGTGTAGTTGTTTTCCCTGCCCCATTGGGTCCAAGAAGTCCGTATACTGTGCCTTTCGGTATCTTCAGCGACACATCCGCCACGACCTGCTGCCGTTTGAACCGTTTACTCAAATGTTTTGTTTCCAGAATATATGGCCCCATCTAATCCCTTCCTCTCGTTACTGTGTGGAGACAGATTAACAAGAGAAAATAAAGATTTGATAATGTTTACCCGAATACTATTTGTCCGCTGTTATTGTTTAACCTCCGGTTAACTCCCTTGTAATATTCGGCTGTTACGATCAGGGCAAGAAGACCATAGGGAGGGATTCCATGCGCCTGGCCTTATTTACGGACACGTTTCTTCCGCAAACCAACGGTGTCGCCCGCACGCTTGGCCGGTTGACCAGCCACCTGAACCGCCGGGGGATTGAGCATCTGCTGTTTACACCCAAATCCGCCACTGAAGGCAGCTACCCCGATCCGGTTCGTCCTGTCGCCAGCATTCCTTTTTTTCTGTATCCGGAGTGCAGGCTGGCTCTGCCCAGCATGTCCTCGATTCAGAGCCAGCTGAATTCCTTCCAGCCAGATCTGCTGCATATGGCCACCCCGTTCAACATTGGCCTGTGCGGCCTCCGTTATGCGCATAGGCAAGGCCTTCCTCATGTTGCCTCCTACCATACCCATTTCGACCGTTACCTGGAATACTACCGGGTACGCCGAATTGTCCCCCTTTATTGGAAATACATGAAATGGTTCCACCGCTCTTGCGATGCTACGTTTGCCCCATCCCGGGAAACGATACGCACACTGCAGGAGCAAGGCTTCGAGCGGCTGCAGCTCTGGTCGAGAGGCATTGATTGCCGGCAGTATTCTCCGGACAAACGCAATGCCGCTGAAGTACGGGAGCGTTACGGAATCACCGAACCGCTGATACTGCTCTATGTAGGCCGGATCGCACCGGAAAAAGATATCTCCACCCTCCTGCAAGCCATACGGCAGCTGCCCGAATCTGTTGCGGCCGGGGTTCACCTGCTAGTGGTCGGTGACGGCCCTTTGCTGCCCGAGCTGCGGTCCCAGGCCCCCCGGAATGTGACCTTCACCGGTGTGAAGCACGGTGAGGAACTCGCAGAGCTGTACGCTTCTGCCGATCTGTTCGTATTTCCTTCCAGCACGGAAACCTTCGGGAACGTGGTGCTGGAGGCTATGGCCTCGGGGTTGCCTGTCATTGCCGCCGGTGCAGGCGGGTCTATGGAACTGGTGATGCCCGGGATTAACGGCGAGCTGTTTCAGCCGAATGATCCGGGAGCGCTGGTTGAGGAGATATGCCGCATGGCCAACAATTCGGTTCTGCGGGAGATCATGGGGAAGGAGGGACGGAGACAGGCGCTTGGCCGTTCCTGGGAACACATTTTTGACAGCCTGATCCGCGATTATGAAGGAGTGATCGACAGCAGACGCATCAAGACCAGGGCGAAGATAATCACAGCCTAAGGGGCAACGGAAGAATCCTGCCCCGGTTCTGCGGGGAGATGGTATGAATATGTATGTCTGCTGTAAGGTTTTATGTGTATCACGCATGTAGAAACGGCTGCGCCGTCCTTCACTGGACAGCACAGCCGTTTTGGATTGGGGATACCGGGCTACCTTGCTTTTCCCATCCGGCGGGTAAGCTGGTGCTTCCCCTGTCATTCCATTCCTCCTTGAACCCTGCGGCAGAGGCAGACCTAAGTGGAAAAAGTGAATTTAGATCTAAGCCTCCTGTTCTCCCGAAAGCGCTAGTTGGAAAAAGTAGACTTCAATAGGCCTATTTCCCTCTTTACAGCTGAATTTGCTTCGTTTAAGTCTACTAATTCCCACTAACACCTCAGCAGAAGGCTTTTGAGCATATTTAAGTTCACTAATTCCACTTCACTCCCCTCAGTACTAGAGTCCCATGCGGTCCTGCGGAGCCAGCTGTCCTTGCTCCAGTAAGTCATATTTGGACAGCTTCATATTCACAATGGCAAAAGCCCGGTCCAGCTCCTGCTGTTGACGCACCAGATCCTGCTTGTATTCCCGTAGAATGGCCGCACGCTGCGGAATCGTCGAATCGCCTTGAAGCGTAAGGTCTACCATTTGCTTCAAAGTGGCCACCGGTAATCCGGTTACCCGAAAACAGTTCAGGAGCGAAATAGACTCCAGATCCTTTTCCTCAAATATCCGATTCCCGTATTCGTCCCGCTGAAGCGCTGGAAGCAGCCCTTCCTTTTCATAATAGCGGATGGTATGCGGAGCCAGCCCCAGCTTCTCCGAAGCCTCTTTAATGGAGATTCCCAAGTAAGCCACTTCCCTCTGACCACTACAGTGATCCAGTTTCCCCCTAGTATACGGCTTAAAGTGTACTTTACGTCAAGACGGCTCAGATATTGAACCTCACTCCGGTCATCTGCTCACTGAGTACCCACAGCCGCCCAGCAGACTCCCGGTCAACGGCCCACGGCCAGACTCCCGAGCCCTGCACACTGTCTGCCGGAACAGCTTCGGCAATATCAGCATCCTCACAGTAGACGCCTCCCAGGCCATCAAGTTGTTCACTAACCGCACACCATACACTGGTTGCAGCTCCCTGCTCCGTAGTTTTCATGAAGTCAGGCTGTTCCATGCTTGGAGACAGTCCCCCCTTCTCTTTAGCGGATTGAATAGTCTGGATCGGCTTCACACCCCCCTCTTCTGACTCCAGGAAACGGCCAATTCCCGAGGAAGGAATGAGGCCTGGATGGACAGCGAAAGCCCGGACTCCGTACGCTTTGGCTGTATCATCCAGAGCTACTGCAAACAGTACATTCGCACTTTTGGACTGGGCATAAGCTTTCCATTTGTCATATTCCCGCCGTTCAAAGCTCGGATCACTCAGATCAACACCACCCAGGCGATGCGCCCGGGAGGAGACCGAGATGACCCGGGCCTGACCCGCCTGTTTCAATGCAGGCCAGAGACGGGCCGTTAGCTGAAAATGCCCCAGATGATTGGTGGCGAATTGCGACTCATAGCCGCGCGTATCACGTGCCAGGGGTGCAGCCATTATCCCTGCACTGTTGATGAGAAAGTGAAGCGGCCGGCCTGAAACGATGAACCGCTGGGCGAAGCTGTCAATAGAAGCGGGGTCCATCAAATCAAGGGCTTCCAGCTCCAGACCGGGAATGCCGGATACTGCAGCTATAGCCTTTTCCGGTGTCCGCGCCGGTACAATTACAGTGGCTCCCGCTTCGGCTAACACACGTGAGGTTTCCAGGCCAATTCCGGAATATCCACCAGTAACTATTGCTACTTTACCAGTCAGGTTCAGACCGCCGATTACTTCTTTGGCTGTTGTCTGGACGTCGAATCCCGTTGCTAGCGGCGCTTGTACCGTTCGATGATTATGTTTTTGTGCTTCCATGTATTATCCCTCCATATCGTTTGTTCGGGATCATCATATTCCTTAAAGTTCACTTTAAGGCAAGCCATAATTTTATTAATAACAGAGCAGCTTCCTCACATAACAAAAGCACATGAATTCTCCAAGGGGAATTGTTCATGTGCAAGTGTCATTCTCAATGTAATTTTCAGTACATATCTACTTAATCCTGCCGCTTAGACGGGCAATCAATCGATATCACGCTGAATGGTGCGCTGCAACACTTCGAAATTCTCAGCCAGCACCCGGGCACTGACCGTTTCACGGTTCAGCAGATAGAATGCCTTCCCCAGTAGACGGTCCATTTTTCTCCCGCTATGCCTGCTGCTTGTCCGAAGCCGCCTGCTGGATGCTTAGCCATTCACTTCCAAGCAGGCCGTAGGCATAGGTATCATGCCAGAGCGGATGTCCTTCAATATCGTTTTTGAAGTACCCTGTCTGAAGCAAATGCCCTTCCCGGCGCAGCTGCAGCCGCTCAAGCAATTGCCAGGAGGGATAGTTGCGGGGATCACAATGAGCAGTTACTCTGCGGATCTGCAAGTCACTGAATGCATATTCCAGCAGCCTTAGGCAGGCCTCTGTTGCATAGCCTTGGCCCTGAAATCCACTCCCAAAAACATAGCCGAGCTCCCAAGTCTGGAACGCCTGCGGCTCCTGCTGCTGAAAATAGAGATTGCCTATCATTTTACCGGACGCCTTCAAGCATACCGCCCAAAAAGCATGATCCGTAGAGCGCCTAAGCGCCTCCGCCTTACTCGCCTCCTCATCAAAAACCCCGTAAGGCTCGTACCTCACCACCTCTTCCCGGGAAAGATAATCATGCAAATCCTCCCAGTCTTCCGGCTTGAAGCCTCTCATCGTTAAACGCTGCGTTTCCAGAACTTCCATAGTCTTGTCCCCTTCATCCCTACTTCACCAATAATAGAACTCCCCACAATAGTAGCAATGGCGATCCAAAATATTCAATATATTTTCTTGTTAAATCCATATTTTACCGAAACATTCCTGCGGAGAAGCCGTCTATATGAACACTTGCACACCTTAAAGCCTGTTTCTCACCTCATTCACCCATCCTGAAAGGAGAACTTCATATATGGTCAAAAAAATGCTTCTGCCCGCCGCAATTGCATTGCTGCTGTTATCGGGTGCATCCCCTTCTCCGGTATCCGCCCAAAAGGCTGCAACCGTGCAGGTCGTGCTGACCTTCACCAATCACTCCACACTCGCAAGCGGCGAGACAGGGGATGGACAAATCAAGAATGGTGTCACCTATATGCCAGCTTCTATAATCACGCCTGCAGGCTTTGCACTCAAGTGGGACAATTCCAGTAAAAAAGCTGTTTTTAGCGGCTGGGAGAAAAGCTTCACCGTTCAGGTTGGCAGCCGCACCGGTGTGCTCGATGGCAAAAAGCTTGACACCGGCGGCACTCCTTACCTCTTCAATCATCAGCTCTATGTGCCTGTAAAATTCATCGTATCCGCTCTTGAGGGTAAAACCGTCCGCTGGAATCCACAAACGCAGCAAATCCTGGCGGACGGACTCCATATGTACCGTGCCTACTCCGAGAGCCACGCAGGTTCCGTTTACACCGCTTCCCTGGATACCGGCGAACTATTCATCACCACTGGAGGCAGCCCCAAGCGCAAGCTTGCTTCCCTGGGTAGCGGGCTGGATCTGGTCCACTTCAAATTTGAACAGACACCTGCTGGACTTACCATGCTGCGCATCAGCAATAGTTACGGGGAGCCTCATATTTATCGGGAATATTTCACCTACCTCCTCAAGAACGCTGCCCTTATCCGCCAGGCCCATACAGGTTTCCATTCCACCTTCAGCGAGCCAGCCGTATGGTCCGGAGGCAAGCTGCTGCTGAACGACGGCCACACCTTGCGGCTCATCGAGGATGGGACAGGGGATGTAATTGAAACCATAGATCTGCCCCAACTGATGGGCATAAGTAAAAGCAACCCTCCTGCCGTGTACTATAACGTCGAAGGCTGGTATTCGGATGTGGCGGTAATTCGTCCTGGTGATACAGGATTCTTGACATTGGTGAACCGCAGCACCGGTGCACAAACCCCGCTCTACAAAGTGCTGGTGGATGCAGACCGGCAGCGGGTGCTGGAGCAGGTCGATTCGATGTTCCCGGGAGACAATATCTTCCTGACCGGACGGACTGGCAACACCTTAACCTTTACCGGGTATATCACCGGCGACAAGGATGAAGTGTATACCTATACCCTTCCGGGCGGAAAGTAACCAGATACAAACAAACAAAGCATTCACATTCCACTACCCCTAGCGGCAATCTGCATCATTGGCCTCCAAGACCCGATTTTAACAAAAACCACGGCAAGCGTCTGGTACGCCTGCCGTGGTTCTCTTTAATTCCGCCACCCATTCCAACAATGATGCCGTACCAGATCAGGGTACAGTTCTTCTCCCAAGCTTAAGCTCAGCGCGATTTGCGCAGCTCGGCCAGAGGGGCTCCCTGTGCAAAAAAGCGTTCAATATTCCGCTCCACCGCTGCATCCGGGATCAGTGGAGGCGCCTGATGCGGCTTCACACGGGCGTCAATGATCACGTTATCGCAGAACCAGTGCTTGTTCTCTACACCACTGTTCACCCCATAGATATCATGTGAGGGATTGCTGCGCGTAAAGGTTGCCCAGAGGAAGTTGTTTAACGATTCACTCATGAATGTACTATCGTCGCACAGGATGATCATCGGACAGCTATCGAGCACACCTTGCTCCTGAATGGCGACACTCAGCTTGTCCGTCTCCTTCTGGGCTGCCGCATAATCAATAAACTTCGGTCCCTGCAATGCCACGATTCCCGGTATAATCATTTTTGCTTGTCCGAACGTCTGCAGATTCTTCAGAATCCCCGGTACCTCCGTACACAAGGTCCGCTTCTGCTCTCCCACCGCTGCAAAAACCACTTTACTGCCGCTGTTAATCCCCGTGCCGGAATAATCCAGGGTGTCTATCGTAGTATGGGTCTGAAAATGAATGTCCCGGTGCAAATTGATCCGCTCCAGAATATAGATCAGGAAATCCCCGATCTTGTGTGTGCTGACCGGCCGGTCTTCTTCCGCTGTAATGAACAGATACTTCGCCAGACTGAGCTGTCCTGTCCCGAGTATCCGGTTCGCGATGGTAAGCAGCTCCGCCGGCTGCTTCAGCTGCTGGTACGGGGTATAACGCTCGCTGCCGACGGCTAACAGCAGCGGATGTACGCCAGCTGCATCGACCGCATGCACCTCTTTGACTCCAGGCACCTCCTGCTTCACCGCTCCGCCTGTCAGCTCATGGATCAATTCTCCGAAGGCCGTATCCTCCTGCGGCGGGCGTCCTACAACAGTGAACGGGAAGATGGCCCCTTTTTTGGCATAGACCTTATGCACTTTCATCACAGGGAACGGATGGGTCAGACTGTAGTAGCCCAAATGGTCGCCAAAAGGCCCCTCCGGTCTGGTCTCCCCGGGATGAATCTCGCCGGTAATGACAAAGTCGGCATCACTGCTGATGCAGAAGCCGTCCGCATAGCTGTAGCGGAAGTGGCGCCCCGCCAGAAGCCCTGCAAAGGTCATTTCGCTTAAGCCTTCGGGCAGAGGCATGACCGCAGACAAGGTATGTGCGGGAGGTCCCCCGATGAAGCAGCTGACCTTGAGCGGCTGGCCTTTCTTCGTAGCCTTGGTCTGGTGAATGCCGATGCCCCGGTGGATCTGGTAATGCACGCCGACTTCCTTATTGATCTCATACTCATTGCCGCTAAGCTGAATACGGTACATGCCAAGATTGGAATTCATAATGCCGGGCTTGTCCGGGTCCTCGGAATAGACCTGAGGCAGTGTGATGAACGCGCCGCCGTCCCCAGGCCAATGCTTAATTTGCGGCAGGTCGGATATTCGGATCTCCTCGAAGCCCGCCGGAACGCCGCTCCCTTTTTTCAGTGGCAGGGCTTTTCTGGCGGCCAGCCCAGTGCCGACATATTTGAGCGGCTGCTTGAGCGCCTTCATTGGATCACTACGCAAGGCAATCACATCCTGGGATGACTCCCAGGTATCACGAAATATAAATTTACTGCGTTCTATAGTGCCGAACAGATTCGACACTGCGCGGTACTTCGAGCCTTTGACCTTCTCGAAGAGCAGGGCGGGACCACCCGCTTCGTAGACCTTCAGATGTATCGCCGCCATCTCAAGATTCGGGTCGACTTCCTCATGAATACGGACCAGATGTCCGTGTTTTTCCAAATCGGTAATACATTCTTCCATATTGCGGTATCTCATGGTCTTACTCCAATCTCCAGAAGAAATGTGAACTTCTTTTATTATCAATGAGGGGAGCCGCGAGGTCAACGCCAAGCGGTGTTCTGACAGGCGCTGATGCTCGAAATCAAAGGCAGAAATACCTTTGATTCCGCTCTCGCAGCGCTGGCCCACGAAACCAAAAAGAAGGCTTCTCCTCGCAGAACATTCTGCGGGAAGACAGCCTCCTACTGTAAAAATATACACTTGCGGTTCATCAGTCTAATCAGTCCAAAGTTTTCAAGGGCCACACCCCGGTAAATTCAACCTCATGATAAGCGTAAAAAGCACTCAGAATTTCCTCGCGGTCATCGGTGAACAGCTGATCGGCCACTCCGGCCACTAGCTTCGGTACCGCATTCTTCATGCCGGAGATGGCGGATGCCGACAGGCCACAACTGGCAAGCGCGGAATAGTTGAAGACGAACAGTCCGTGTACAAACTTGCGTCCCTCTTCCGTACGGGGCTGGAGCGCAAAGCCCGGGCTTAGATACGGGTGAGCATCCAGCAGCGCATTCGCCTCTCCAGACGGTGCTTCGTAACGGTCGCTCCAGCGGGCAATATGGCTCTCGACCTGACGCAACTCCGGACGCAGGCCCGGGTCGCTGAGCAGACCGGTGCTAACTACGAGAAAGTCAAAGGAGAATTCACCTTTCGGCGTTGTCACTACTGCCTTGTCTCCGATAGCTTCGACCTTCAGCCACGGCGAACCCAGATGAAGCTGGAAGCCCGGCCAAGCCGCTGCACGGGTAAAGGTATCATTGGTCGGCGGCTGATTGAATTTGAAGAAATGCGATATCACTGCATATTTCTCCGGGTCAGACAGCGTATGGTACCGTTCAATCATACCTGAAACTTCCATCTGGCGGATCGGATTAACATTCGGAAGCTGCTCGCGGCGGACAAACACATGGGCTTCCGCTGCCCCCCCGGAGAGCAGATAATTCGCGTTGTCGAACGCTGAGGCTCCGCCGCCGAGAATGGCGATTCTTTTTCCCCGGAGGAACGTATAGTCCATATCCTCTGAGGTATGGGCATACATGGCTTTCGGCAGATGGTCAGCTACCATCGGGGGCACATGCCATTCGCCTCCCCCCTGGATACCTGTAGCCAACACTACCTTACGCGCCAGCAATGGCTCCTTCGGCGCTCCAGCACCTGAGATATGAAGGCGGTGAATTCCATCTTCACCAGGTTCTATCAGCTCTAGCCGGACTTCATTGACCACGGGCAGGTCCAGAACCCTCCGGTACCAACGCAAATAATCCATCCAGTCGCCGCGCGGGATTTTATCGACGGCCTCCCAGCTCTCAGCCCCGTTCTGCGCCTCCCACCAGGAGCGGAAGGTTAATGAAGGAATCCCCAGATCAACCGAGGTTAAATGTTTCGGTGTTCGCAGCGTGACCATCCGGGCGTAAGTTTCCCAAGGTCCTTCCAGCCCTTCACTGTTCTCATCGATCAGCAGAATGTTCGATATCCGTTCACGGAGCAGTCCAAAAGCCGCTCCGAGGCCGCTTTGCCCACCGCCCACAATTACAACATCATATACATGGCCTGCCGGATGGCTCAGCGGCCGTACCCAGTCTGGACCTCCATAGGCAAGATAGGAAAGATCCGTTTTCACTCGTTCATTTAAGGTTTCCAGGCTCATTCTTCCTCAGACCTTTCGGGTAGCATCTTTAGGCCATATTATAACGTGTAAGCCCCGGCTTTTGAATGGATATGTCAGGTTTATTGTCATTGCATCCAAAATCCCTGAACCGGATTGTATCCAATCACTAACATTTGGGGTCTAACCCTACTATAATATTGACAAAAGAATAAATCTTGCTACCGAATGGTATCCGTGTTAGATTTCCCGCCACTGGCTGGACTGTTTCATTGTTCACTTAAAGCTCCGCTCTGATAAACTCCAGCAGCCTTTGCTTCTCTTCCTCGACGATAGAATCAACGTCCAATTTACGTGCAGCGAGCGGAACCAGCCACTGTTCCACCTCACGGTAAGCAATCCCCGTCAGCCGTTCGTATTCTTCGCTGAATACCCGGATGATATGTTCTCTTACGGAGTCAAAGAAATCCGGCACACCCGCAGGCAGACCCGGCGGCAGAACCGAATAGCGGATCATGATGATGTATTCACCGAGATCCGCTTCGGGGTTACCGGTCGAAGCATTCATCCAGTCGATAACTACAGGTTCGCTATCCCGTATCAGGATATTTCCCGGGTTGGGGTCTCCATGACAGAGCTGGTACTTCAAAGGCAGGCGATCCAGCCGCTCAACGACCCGCTTCTTCTCATCTGAAGTCAGATAACGGGCTGAATGGATATTCCATTTCAGCGCTTCGCGCTGCGGTGGCATCGAAGGGATCACCTGGCTATGAATGTGGCTTAGGCTGCGGGCGGTGATGCGGATATTCTCATCGTCACTGTCCGTCCATTTCCTGTCTGCAGACACCTGCATGAACAGCTGTATGAACCGTTCCATTAGCGACTCCCCATAGATGCGCTCTGTCACCATCCCCGGACGGCCATCGACTTCGGTTAATTCGTAGGGGCGCGGCACAGTCAGTCCTTTTTCCCAAGCCGCTTGCGTATTGCTGAACTCTCTAGCCAAGGCATCCATTCCGGTATTGCTCTTAGCAAGCTTGATAACCTTTGACGTATCTTCCCACTCGTAAATTTCCGCACATCCGCCTTCGCCAATCTTCATTCCCAGTAATCCATTCACAGCTCAGATTCCTCCTTATTTGAAAAAGCGGTCTCACCGGATGAGTGCTCCACTATACGCCTGAGCTGCTCCTGTACATTCTCCATACACAGCCCGCCATGATAGCAGACAATTTGGTCAATGTCGTAATCCAGCAATCTATTCAGGGAGTTGAACGCCGCCGGCAGGTCAGGTGTGGTTTGATTGGTTGGGGTTTGCAGCTCCCCGTTTACGGAAGGCAATGCGTCTCCGGCAATCAGTATCCTGCTTGTCTGCAAATACAAACTGATATGTCCCGGGGTATGCCCAGGAGTAAAAATCACTTCAACACCACCACAAAAATCAAGCACATCCCCGTCATTTAGCGTATGATTCACCTTTACATGATAAGGAAGGTCGAACATATGCTGCAGCTGTGGAGGCAGTTCTCTTTTTAATAGCGGAACCGTTCCTTCGATGAAAGGCTGATCCAGTGCGTGGGCATACACCACCAGCGGTCTATCTGCTAATTCCATCAGGTCCTGCACACCGCCAATATGATCAATATCCTGATGGGTCAAAATCACGGCAGATAACCGCTCGACAGCTACGCCGGCCCGCTTCATGCCTTCTACTATCTGTGTGCCATGCCCGTAAAAGCCCGCATCGATCAGGATCGCCCTATGTTCGTCCCACACCAAAGTGGAATTCAAAATGATGCCCTCGATTTCTAGCGGTATGATGGCTGCGCCTTCTGCTATATTCATTTTTAGTTCCTCCTTGCCGTTTCAAGGACCCTTTCAAGTTTAGAATGAGTAAAATACTTCTTTGCCTGCAATAAAATCTTTGCATAGGGTATTACAAAGCTTTGCCGCACTCTCTTTGATCCAGTTATTGCGTGTGGAGTCATGTATAAAGAAAAGATAGCTGATAAAAGTATCCATAAATATCTGCCCCTCAATATACCTTATTTGCTCCCATGAAAAATCTGCTGCTGAAGCATAGCCCTGTAAAAAAAGCTGACGCAACTCACCGGGAAGAACAGTCCCCGCGCTGCCCAGATCAAATAGATAGTAGCCATACCCGCAAAAACCAAAGTCTATTAAACAAGGCCCGCTTTCGGTGATAATCACATTCCCAAGCTGCACATCCGCGTGTACAAGCCCCCATTGCCCTGGAAGGGTCTCCAGCACTTGGAGCTGCCTTTTTATCATTCCGAGGACCTGGACAATGATCTCATATTGTTCCTGACTGTACAGATCTGAATCTACGCCGTATTTCAATTCTTCAACCGCAGTATCAATCCTTTCTGCATCATACACCGGTCTTTGCAGACCAGGAAGCTCAGTATGACGGGAGAAATGATGAAATGCAGCGAGCTTTTCCCCCAGCTGATAAGCAATTTGCTCCATGTTGTCTTCTTGTAAAGTGAGCGTAGCGCCCTCTATCCATTCCAGCAGGGTAGCATAACAAATATCCTTGCCATCGTTTACATATTCGGTTACGAGCCCTCCGGTCCGGTTGGCTACCGGCTTCTGCACATGAAGTGCCTGGTCCTTGGACAGCTCCTGCAGGATGTACATTTCTGATTCCAAGCCCTGCTGCGTATGCTGAATCCCGAGCAGGCCTGCTGTTGACGGACTATGAATACGCAGCAAGTATAGTCTGCCTTCCTTTAGATCCGTAACCTTAAACGTCATATTTTCATTATGTCTGATAAATTCAACCATCGGCTCCTGAAGCGTATAGAATGAGAGCACTTCTTCTGCTGCTTGTATACTCAATGTGTACACCTCTCTTCTATTTTCTTCTTATTTATTTCACCCAGCATATATCTGGCAAAAGCGGTCAGCCCATGGCCAAGGAGCCATGCAGGTATATCCCTGTCAGGCTTGCTTCTAACTCTTCACTACAAATCGTTGTAAACCTACTCAGAATCTTCTCCATTTGCATGTCCACTCTTTTTGTACCTCCTTGCAATCATCAACTTCCATTATATTCAAATGACTGGCGGATTTATAGGTAAAGAATGAGTAGAATACAATGCGTTCTCCACGCTAGAGCAGCCCGCAGAAACTCTGCGGGCTACTGGCGAGTGCTATATCGACAAGGGGATATCACCGGGTTAATCCTGTGACTGGATATCCTCCAGCTCCTGATTGATCCTATCGACTATGGACTGAATAGAATCCTGGTCATAAAAGAACCCGATATTTGCCGGGACCGGCTCTGCCGTTTCATGATTGAAGTCGTTAAAATTCATGCCTTCCTTCAGCCAATAGGCCTGTTTCTCTGTAAGCTCTTGCCAGTTGCTCACCGGATACTGTCCGCTTAGATCAATTGCATACACGACCCTATGGCCCATATCCACATATAAATGGCTGTCCTTTCGCCGTGGAGGCTGGGGACGTGCCGAATTCAGCAGGACCTTGCGGGCGAATTCCTTGCCGGACATCTGAAGCAGGATGACCTCACCAGTGTCTTCATCCACCCCAAGCATCAGATGGGGAACAAATCCGGCAAAAAAGCGAAGCGCAGCAGAATGGCGCAAATTCTCGTCAAAGAACCAGCCGAGCGGCATCACATTGTATTCCCTATCCGGCAGGTCTGAATAAGCAATTTTCAGCAGGTTTTGCAGTGTTTCGGTGTCCGGCGCTTCATAAGGCTCCAGGGCATCCGGATTTACCATATAATTGATGATCGTCCGCTTACCCCCGCTGATTCTGTCACTCATATCATGATGCCTATAGAGATCTTCCAGCACCGGCAGAATTCCGGTTTGCGTATCCCCGAACAGCTGCCGTGATTCCGGCTTCAACTCCTGTAGATAGATCGTTTCAACGCTTCCTTCGCGTATACACTGCTTCACATCTGCAAAATGCGGTGCAATTTCTGTAAGGATAAGCTGGCGGATCCTCTCATCCTGTGCTGGAATGCCTATTCTATATACTTCCGACAACCAGGCATTCCCGGCAGTGAAGTACTGCGCGGCTGCAGTCATACCGGGAGGCGATGATTCCAGCTCCATTTTCTCCATACGGAAGCTTGAACGCTTGCCGAAATCAAGCCTCTCTGCCTGCTCACTGTATTCCACCCGGCTATAACCTTGATCCACTCATACATCGGCCAGCCCCCTCTCATATAGAAACAAAATGACTTCAGCAATATATTTCTGCTGCTCCTCGTCGGGAATCATATGCCCGGAGTGAAGAAATTCCACAACGTGAAACGGGGAAAGGTACTGCTTGTACTTGTCCAAGGTCTCCTCGGAGATATCGGATGGAATCTCTGCCGCCTTATTTCTTCCGGCAAACAAGGTTACTGGAAGCTTAAGCTGAGCCAGCTGTGAAGTGAAGTCCATCTCCTCTGCATCACGTCCCAGCCCCTCCAGCGCTTCCCGCCGCATATAATTGAGTATAGGCACCTGCTGATAAGTCAGACCGCACCAGAAATCCACGGTTTCCGGTGATACACTTCGATGGATTGGCGGCTGGTCTACAAGAATAAGGCCTTTTATCTGTTCTTGATTCTGTAGACTCCAGCCAAGCGCGTAGGAAGCGCCTCTGGAAAATCCCAGCACGCAGTAATGTTCAATTCCGGTGTGGGTAACGACAGCGGCAATATCCGATAAATGATCCTCTAGATCATAGCCGCCATAAGGTGTTGAGCTGAGTCCTCGTCCCCGGAAGCTGAAGGATACGGTATGTCCCGGTAAATTCGATAATAGCGGAATGGCCCGCTCCGCAGGCTCCCACAGTCCGCCTATCACAAGCAGCGATGGCATAGTGGAAGAAGGCTCTCCATTCTCCAGCACATGCAGCACCACAGCTCCGTTATGTACAAAATAGCTTTTCAATTCTACATCTCCTCAACGCAGGATGAATTCAGGGTTCGTATTCGTTAAGAATATCATGGTGACCGATAATTTTGAAATGCTATAGGTCCTGACGACTCTATCACTAGATGATCACAGGAACTCACTGTACGAATACTTATTAAGCGTACCAAAAAACGCGCACCGCCTGGTACGCGCCGTTTAAGCTCATCTCAAAGAGTCGCTAAGATTAGAATCTGGCAACAAAAAACTCGCGGTTGGCAGAGACAGACTTGGTCGTTAAGAGATTACCTGCATCATCTCTTATTCTCAAAGTATAGGGTACCGTTGTTAAAGTCGTGATGGTAGGAAATCTTGCCACACCAAAATCGTCAAAATCGGCAGTTACCGTTACTGTACCGCTGGTCAAGGAAGCTGTCCATCCGGAGGAATCCTTATTCACATTGCCCAGGCTTGTAGCAAGAACTACAAATCTGTCAAAAGTCTGTTTTATTCTGCGTCTCTTCACTACCTTCTTTGCATTTGCCTTGCGGGCCATCATAGCTTTTTTTGCCATTAAAGCTTTTTTTGCCAGGATTGCTTTCTTGTCAGGAGCTTTCATTTGTTTCACCACTTTCTGATAGGATAGAGTATTAGATGCAATTTGCGCTTGCAGTGAACCGCGTTCTTGCCTACTACTCTTCCAGAAATGTGGTATTGTCTCAGATTTATAGAAATGTACCCATATCCCTTTCCGCGCATACCCTGTATCGGAGAGGTGACACGATAGCCATGGGCGAAAAAATGTGGATGAAGCAGTATGCTTCCAAAATGAACCGTCCGCTGAGAAACCGGATTCGCAAAACGGTTCATTCCAGTAAGGGATCAGCGACGCTGCCTGTTATTATTCAATTCAATCACAAGTTAATCCAGAGCAGGATGCAAGCCTTACACAAGCATTTAGGCTCACACGTCATGTCTGTCAAACATCGCATTCCAATGCTCAATGCGGTTTCCTCACATATTTCAATGAAATGCCTGGAACGGATGTGCTGCTGGGAGGGCGTTCATAAGATATACCTGGATGACATTAAAAGCATGTCGCTGGATATTGCCACCCCATCGATCGGTGCAACTGCTGTGAAGCGCTCAAGAGGGCTTACCGGAAAAGGGATCAACATTGCTGTGCTTGACACCGGAGTGTTCCCTCATCCTGATCTGGTCCGGCCCGTGAACCGCATCGTGGCGTTCAAGGATTTCATCAATCACCGCAAGCGCCCCTATGACGACAACGGTCATGGCACTCATATTACCGGAGATGCGGCAGGCAACGGCTGGCTCAGTAAAGGGAAGTATAGAGGTCCAGCACCTGAGGCGGGGATCGTAGGTGTTAAAGTACTGGATATCAACGGAGATGGCTACGACTCAACGATTATTAAAGGGATCGAATGGTGTGTTGCGCAGCGTAAATGTCTGAAGCTGCGCATTCTATCGATGTCTTTCGGCGGACCTGTGAGCACATCATGCCAAGACGATCTGCTCTGCCAGGCTGTAGAAAAAGCAGTCAAAGCCGGACTTACTGTTGTAATCGCCGCTGGAAACAGCGGACCCGGACGCAAAACCATTGAGTCACCGGGCATCAGTCCGTCCGCTATTACTGTAGGAGCTGTAGATGACCGCCGGACCCTCACCCAAAAAGATGACCGCATTACCTTCTATTCCAGCCGTGGCCCGGCACCCTGCGGCAAGATCAAACCGGATCTTGTCGCCCCGGGGGAATCTGTCATTTCGCTTCGCGCCCCCGGCTCCCAGTTGGCCCGTAATTTCCCGTACCTGCGGTCTGGGCAACAATATTTCGTGTTGTCCGGCACCAGCATCTCTACCCCCATCGTCTCCGGTGCAGCCGCCCAGCTTCTGCAAAGCTGTCCTTCGCTCTCGCCTTGCCAGGTCAAAGCCAGATTGAAGAAAAACGCCTTCCGCCTGGGCCTTAAGCCAAACACAGCAGGCAGCGGCGAGATCAATATGCGGTTTCTGCTACGAAAATAGCGAATTTTCAAAATCGAATAACAGCAGACTTTCGTTCATCCGTAAATGACTTACAAATGCTCAGCAATTCCCTGCACCCAAGCCAGCAGTGCCTCATCTTCCCCATAACTCCCTACGCACTGAAAGCCAAGCGGCAGGCTGTTAATACTGGCTGATGGCAGACTGATGGTAGGACAACCCGCGAAGGTCCAGATAGCGGTCATCCCGGACCACCCGGTGCCCTCACCGATCTTAGGTGCAGTTCCACCCTGTGCTGGCGATACCCAGAGGTCCACTCCCTGTGCTGCTTGGACATTCTCCAGCTCCCGGCGCAGTCTGTACTGCTTCCGGCGGCACATCCCCAGCTCCGTATCGGAGATTTCCCGGCCCCGTAGAATAGCCTCCCTTACGGGATTGCCATAGCACTCTGCGTATCGACCGAACCACAGGGCATGCTCCCGGGCCATTTCACCTTCCAGAAACCGCAGCATGGCATTTCCGTAGATAAACTCATCCTCCCATGGCATACTTACTTGCTTTACCTCATAACCTTGCTGCTGAAGACTTAAGATTTGTGCGTTAAAAGCTTCTTTGACCTCACTACTCATCAGCTCCATGTATACCCCTTGGGGGATGCCAAGTACCGGTTTGCTGCGGGCTTGCTGATGCAGGTTCCTCCAGTCCGGGAGAAGCGAGGCTGCAACAACCTGCATATCCGGTACATTCTGTGTGAAGAACCCCACGGTATCAAAAGAAGGGGCCAGCAAAACAACTCCATCCAGCGGCACTCTGCCATAGCTTGGCTTGAAGCCCACCACACCGCAAAAGGACGCTGGGGCGATCACCGAACGGAGGGTCTGGGTGCCAACCGCCAGTGGACATAATCCGGCAGCAACCGCTGCTGCTGAGCCTGCACTTGAGCCACCTGGAGTATGATCCGTATGATGGGGATTACGCGTGGCAATAGGACCATTATAAGCAAATTCCTCGGTAACCGTCTTTCCTGCGATCAGCGCACCCAGTGAGCGGAGGCGCCGGATCAAAGACCCTTCCGGGCCGGTCAACACCTCAGCCGGCAAGCCGGACCCGGCCCGGGTAGGCAATCCCTCCACATGCAGCAGGTCCTTGATGCCTACAGGAACTCCGTAGAATACAGGCTTTTCCGCATTTCCGGCATAGTTCTTAAGCAAGAAGCCCTCATCCCGGGCCAACCGTTCCCCGGCATTTTCCTCAGCTACAAAGGCATGAATTTGAGGTTCAAGCCACTCATAACGCAGCCGGAACAGGTCCCAGGAAGGATGAAGTCCGTTCTCCGGGAAATCCGAAGCTGCAAGAGGAATAATAGAAGTTTGATTGAGAAGCATATCATCATCTCCATAGGAAGGTATATGTCTCTCTACTTACGTATGGAGTTCTGATTAGGTGGCAGTCACTCCTTCATAAATTGTTGCCGCCGCTCTGATACTCGCTCAGCTTTTCATTCAGCTGCTTGGCTTCCTTCTTCCCATCGATGTGCAGCATTGCGTACACCATGCCTTTAATCACCAGGACGGTAATCACGAAGGGAAGCAGCAGCCCTTTTTCCCTGAACGGTCCGGAACTGAAGAGCCACAGCCATAGGATTACAAAAACATCGCCAAGCACAAAACAGATATAGAAGCTCAGTGTTTGCGCATGTTTACTAAGCCCTTGTGTACTCACCAAAGCGTATTTGAAGCAGGTAAACGCCGCAGCCGCCATAATAATCTGCCATAATATTGATGTTCCGACGGAACCGGTCGAGTTCAAGGTCAGCACAATCGCCACCAGAATCGTCACACATCCACATGCTGTGAACAAATCCTTCAAGATACAGGATACGAATTTGCCGGTTTTCATCATGGAGCCTCCTCAGAGTCCTAGTTTTTGTTTCAGTACCGGAACATATTGCCGTGAAATGAAGACCTTTTCGCTATTGTGCAGCAAAGCTTCGAATCTTCCGTAAAGGACCGGGCTGACGGACTTGATTTTGGCAATATTCAGGATGGTTGATTTGGAGGCTCTAAAAAAATCCCTGTGCGCATAGGCCAGCTCAATCTCATACAGCTTCAACCTGGATTCATAAACCTTCTTGGCACAATAGATAAACACCTTGTGATCCACAGCCTCGAAATAATACACCTCATTCGGGTCGATGATATGCATTTGAAGATCGGTCATGCCGATCAGCTTCTTGGATGCCGTCATGGATGGAATGGAATGCAGCAGCTTCAGCACCTCTTCATCGGGATCATTGCACCTCAAAATAATCTCAGGCTCGCTGTCTTCCGGTATGCTCTCAATGGTGATTTTCATCTGCGTCCCTCCCGCCCTTCTGCCTGCAATTACAGTATATTTTTGTAAAAGCGCATCTTCAATAGGCTTTGCGTAAGCTGCATCCAGATGGCATTATGCTGCTTCTTAAGAGGGGCAGGATGACTATATCGATGCATAGGCTTCGATTCGCAGCTCTGCGAATACCCAGCCCGGATTCATTCCACTAACTATAGCTTTTACCGCGATGTTGCCGCATTCAGCTCTGTGATCATTGAACTCTCCCCCAGAGTAAACCCATTTACATCAGTGCTGACAGAATAGCATCACACAGCTCCATGGTCTTCACATTATCCCGTCCGCTGGAGACAGGGGTCAACCCTTCCCGGCAGCATTTCATGTAGTGCGCCATTTCGCCAACGAAGCCTCGCAGATATAGATCTCTGTAACCGCCAGACATTGCGGATGCTGAAGGGGTGAACACGGTATCCTGCTCGGCAAGCGATTGCCAAGGCAGTCCGCTGGCTGTAAGTGAATGATGAACGGTTAGCTTCACCACTTCATCTGCACAGGCAAACCCGTGATCGAAGGTAACCATCAGGCTCTCACTTTCTCTGGACCAGGCACTCATCCCGGCAAAATAAACACTGCCCACAATGCCATTTGCGAATTTCAGTGAAATGCTCTGGGAGATTTGTGCGTTATCATTGTTTGTAAATCCTGAAATCTGTACCGCTTCGCCAAACAAAAAACGCAGTAAATCTACAATATGGATAGCAGCAAGCTTCATGAACTGCTCCTCGTCTTTACAGAAAGGTGTGCTGTCTACTGCAAACCGCGCCTGGAAGGAGCGGGCGCCGCCCAATGTCCCTCCTGTAATTAGCTCCTTCAGCTTCATATAGACGGGAGCATAACGCTTCATGAATCCGACCATCAGCACTACTCCGGCCTGTTCGGCTGCATCTGCTAGCTGAAGAGCTTCCGGACCATTCCAGCCTAGTGGTTTGTCCACATATACATTTTTTCCGGCATGGATGCAGTCCAGCACCAATGAACTTTGATCCTGCGGCTGCGCGACTACCACCACCCCATCGCTTTCTTCATCCCGGAGCATTTTCCGGTAATCGTCATAGGGCTTGCCTCTGCTGCCAAACCGCTGAAGTGCGGCCCTCGAACGCTCCAGATCACGGGTCGATATCGCGGTAATTTCAGCCCCTGCTTGGATAGCAGAAGGGTAAATATTGGTAGATGCATGAAATCCCGCACCGATAAAACTGAGCTTTACTGTATTCAAGTTGAATCTCTCCTCTGTATCAGAATTACTGTTCATCATATTAGAGCAATTACGGGAACAATAAAAGGACACCTGTCCTCCATGCTGAATTCCACAGTGGAACCCCTGCTGAATATCCCCTATACTAATTCAAGGAAGCGATTGCAAGACTCTGATAGGACGGAAGGAGCGCATGTATGAAAATATCTGTGTTTTACAACCATATTGTTACCGCAAGCAAGCAATCCGGGCTGTCGGTACCCGAGGTACTAAGCCGGGCGCGCGAATGGGGCATCCAGGCGGTCGAGCTGGATTTGGACGAGGTACAGCCCAGCCGCGGGGCCATGAAAAATCAGCTGGAGCAAGCTGGAATTTCGATAGCTTCAATGTACGCTTTTTTTGATTTTGGCAATGCTTCCGATGTGCAGCCTGGACTGGATTTTATTGACACGGCAGAGTATTTGGGGGCGGACAAGGTACTTGTGATTCCGGGTTTCATTGAGGAATCAGCCAGCGAGGAGCTGCGGAACAGCTCGCTGCAGCGAATGGTTGCAGCGCTCCGGGAGATGTGCGAATACGCGGAGTCCAAAGGTATGGTAATCACTTTGGAGGATTTCGATGACAGCCGTGCGCCATTTTCCACTTCCGAAGAATTACTATGGTTTATGGATAAGGTTCCGAAGCTGGGCTGTACCTTCGACACTGGCAATTTCATCTATCAGGGTGAGGATGCGCTAGCAGCCTTCGGAAGGCTGGAATCGAGAATTGTACATGTCCACTGCAAAGACCGCTCACTGGAGGAGCATCGTTTGGAAACGCCGAAGATCACCACAAACGGGACGAAGCTGTTCCCGGCCCCTGTCGGCTCCGGTTGCATTCCGATACCAGAGATCCTGGAGCGGCTAAAATCCATCGGGTACAAGGATACGGTAGCGATTGAGCATTTTGATGCTGCGGATCAGCTAGGTTACATGCAGCAGTCGGCAGAATGGCTTCAGGCCCAATTCAAATAGGATAATATCTGCGTAATGCCAGCGTCTCTGGCCTTGGGTCCAGACCGCAAAACATCAGCCAGAGCTGTCAAAAACGCCGCCTTCCACTGCAATTGAAAATACAAAGATGATAAAGCTCCAACCCCGCCGAGTTCCAGCAAGCAGGCTGGCATGCGATCATAGACAATTTCAAAGCCTATACCGAACAAAACTAATCATCGAAGAAAGACGCCGGGGAAGATGCCCGGCGTCTTTCTTTTTGAACCCTAGTACAGCGTGCTCTCCGTTAGCCTCAACCTTGTGCCGCATCCATGTTCATGTAGTTAATGGCCCACAGATGGCCGTCCAAGTCCACGAAGCCCCAATGATACATGAACCCATGATCTTCAGGTTCAGCGTGCAATTTCCCGCCCATGGAGACCGCGGTATTCACAATTTCATCGACCTTTTCCCGGCTCTCGAAGGCCAATGCGATCGTCATCTGCGCATACTTGCCCGTATCGACGGATTCCTTCTCTGTGAGCGTATTAAAGAATGCTTGATTGATCAGCATGACCTGCAGGTTGTCGCCGATCACGATGGCTACCGAATTCTCATTCTCGGGGAATTGCGGGTTGAGCTCGAATCCGAGTCCGGTGAAGAACGCTTTCGATTGTTCTACGTTTTTTACAGGCAGGTTGATGCTCGTGAATGTGGACGTTAATGCCATTTTCAAAACACCTCTTCGTCAAATTAGTTTGTGTTCATTTATGCATTCGTTTATATAGACGACAGCCGATCCGGGAATTCATCGGTCTCATGGATTCGGAAGCGTAAATTTTGAAAAATAACTTGGTATTGAGTTCGGATACCCGCCATTCCATGACAATTAAAGGGTGGATATCGAGTAACGGAATGAGGGAACGGCAGGAAATTAATGATAAAACCGAAGTACGAAAGAAAAAGTTCGAAACAGTCACCATTATTTCTCCTGTTCTCCTCACTAATCGTACGCATATTCGATCTCCACTCAGTCCCTGTAGTTTACCGTCAAAACAGGCTTTAAGCAAGAAGCGGCGGAGGCGCTGGCTGCAAAACTAGTGGAGCTGTTTAACGGAAAAGGCGAAGCGAATTCCAAGCCGTTGACGACTGAGAAAGTTATCGAGGCTATGGACATCAGAGGCAGGACGCATCTGCAATCCCAACAACGACGGATCAAATCGAAACTGTCAAAAGAAGAGATTGCCTATCTTAGCGAGCACCGCAACGAGTATCCGGACATGGAGATCGTGGAGGAGCGCATCCGCCATTGTACAGTCCCGACCGGACCGCCGTTCAATTCTCGATCAGATCGCGACATTTCGGTTAATTACACAGCCTGTCGGCGAGATCCTGCAGGCTGTTCTAACGAGGAACGATAGCGGAAATGAGCAGATTGTATTGCAGTCTGCTTTTTTCATTGAAGTAACGGGCAAGTTAGTGGTAATTATAGTAAAATGGGTTGGGGCAGCAAGTTCAGTTTTACAGGACGTATACACCCGACAAAGGAGTTAACCATGTCAAAACAGCGTAAAGTTATTTTTACCATAACCATGCTCTATACAATCATAATTCTTTATTTTTTATTTTTCGCATTCGGTAGAATGGGTGCCGCAGAGCGAACGAATGGCTACACCTTTATTTTTTTACCAGATAGTTTCTTTAAATTGCCTACTATATCTGATCTTCTACACCCTACCCTCATGGATTTTGTTGGATTTGGAAATATCGTAGCTTTCATCCCATACGGTATATTGATTTTATTGTTATATCGGACTACGTTTCTTCGATTCATTACAATGTTCTTTTTTTCGATTCTCGTAATGGAAACCATACAGGCCCTTTCGTTTCTGGGCAGCTTCGATATTAACGATGCCATTCAAAATACATTAGGTGCAGCAGTCGGTTTTGGGGCATACAAGCTTGGTGTTCGTTCAAAAAACAATTGGCGCAATTTTTTGATAACCGCCATTTCCTGTATGGTTCTTTTATTAGGGGTATGGGGATTGTGTGGGATTGTAGATAAAGCGTCCACCAAAGAAGAAGGTCCCTTTGTGGCCATAAACGAATTGATGGACAGCTCTGGAAATTCATCAACTGGAAAAAGCCTGAATAGCTTTAAAATAAGCGCTCAAAACGTAAAACCCCGCTATAATATGTATGGCGTTGCAGGTGGGAATTCAGAAACGTTTATGTATTCGTATAAAGAGAAGATTATTTTCTCCTTGTATTACGGAATACCTGAACCAACGGATTATTCCGGAAGCATCCGTGTTTCCGTCGATGGACGCGAGGTATTGACCAGTTCTGGAGAAGTTCAACGTAATGATCCAGATCTGTTTCCGGCGATTTTCGAGATTCCTATCGAGGCTGGGAGCGAACTCAAGATAACCATCGAGGGGAACGAAAAAATATGGGATGTTGGGTATAGGAAAATGAAATATTTGTGGAACTGAATCCATAGATAATTTGTGTTGAATATTATTCAGGATTACTGGATCTATATATTGGATATTACTGGGGGATGGGAGATGGAACAAGGGCTTATAAAGGAAGTATTATCTCTATTGGATTTAGACCTCTCGGACTACAAGCTAATAGGCGGATACAATAACAATGTATTTGAAGTTGGAAGTAACACAAAATTTATTGTTAAGATTTTGGAAGATTCTGTTGTTAGTGAACTGAAATCATTAGCTGAATCGGAATGGCTGGATTACCTTCTTTCGAGGGGACTTAATGTGGCTAGACCAATACGTAAACAAGGAAAAGATTTTATTCAACGTATTAATGATGACTACTACTTCGTTTGTTATGAAAAGATAAACGGCTTACATATCCACCAAACCAACAATGCGATGTGGAGAGCACCATTGTTTGAAAGATGGGGCGAGGCAATGGGACATATCCACACTGCTTCAAAAGCATATACAGCTAACCATGCGTTCCCTTGTTGGAATGAAAACAAAATTTTACTCCAATTTGAATCAGCTCAGCTACCCACGATCCTGATTGAGAAGTGGTTTAAACACATTGAAGTGTTAAAAAAACTCCCTGTTTCAACTGATAACTTTGGCCTAATTCACGGAGATCTTCATCATGGAAATTTGCTAATCAGAGAAAACTCACTTAGTATCATTGATTTCGGAGACAGCGAGTATCATTGGTACGCTTATGATTTAGCGATCGTAATTTACCACACTACACAAGCTATAATAAAGAACGAAAGAAACAATTTCATAAGACGTTTTTACCAAGAATTTATGGAGGGATATGTTCGGGGGAACCCAGATACGAACTTCACTCAGGATATTGATTACTTTATTCAACTCAGACACCTATACTCTTTTACGTATCACTCCATCTATGCTGATAAGAGCCAATTAACGGAACAACAGCTAGAATACCTGAAGGATATGGAGCTATCCCTGATTAATGATGAACCCTATCTACATTTCACGTTCAACTAGCGGGAATCGCTAGCATCATGACGAACAGGCTGCCGGTATTATTGGCTACCTGTCCAACTATCGGGGAAGATAGCTCAATAAATTCGCGTAATTCATTCGCAACATCCTGTTGCCATATGCCAAAGATACAACGATGGAAATGCGATAATGGAAAAATACTTGATAAGTAATATATGATGAAATTCAAATGACCCTTGTGTATTTAATCAGTAAATGATCATTAAGCTCTAATGGAGAACGTTAGCATTCAACAAACCAAAGGCAGTCCAGAACTTTATTTTCCAATTCAAGGCTGCCTTTGGTTTGTATATAGGATCCAGTCTGTTTCTTATGATTGAGATCCTGACGGTTTTGTTCGAAAGGTCTATTTCTCATAGCTTCTGCCACACCTCGAACTCCACATCCATCTGAAATCCGAGGCGCTGGTAAAATGGCTGCATGGGACCTGTATATCCCTTAACCATGCCGAGAGACCGCAGACGGTTCAGCGCTTCATAGATTACCGCCCGGCCCAGCCCTCTCAGTCTGTAATCCGTATGGGTTCCCACCGGTTCAAGAATTCCTATCCGGTTCACCTCATCCACAAAAGCATTACAAAACGCCACGACCTCCCCCTGCTCATTAATCAGAGACAAGTCCAGAGCCGGACGATAACCCGGTGCTTGACGGATACCCCCGTATAACCGCAGCATCTGCTCTGCATGTACAGTTCCCGGGTAGTTAAACGCCATTATGTGGCCTTGCGCTTTAGCCTGGTCTGACACCTCTTCCCCGCATTGAAGCAAAAAGCCAACAGGAATATTCACCGAAAATTCCTTCTCCAGCGTGATGGAGATAATATTATCGCTCTCGTTCGGAAGATGCACATATCCCCTGCCCTGGACCAACTCTTGCAGCTTTGACATCCCCTTTGGCACTGCAAGCTTCACGGCAGCCGGAGCAGACTTCGCTTCGATGAATTCTAACATCTCACACAGCAGATCCTCCTGCGGATGATCTGTATCCAATTGAAAGTAGAAATCCCCATCCCTGCAAACCACAGCGGCCAGTTCCCCATTGTCGCGTTCCCACAGTCCGATATTTTGTTCCCACTCGGGGAGCAAGCCCGCCCTCCACTTATAGAAAAAAATCTCGAATTCAAAACGGGCAATCGTCCAGCTGCTCGGCCGATTTAATTTTGAATGGGCATGTGACAAGAACCGGCTCACTTTCATCATGTCATCTGATGTATAGTCTCTATAACGAGTCCCCATATGTATCCCTCTCCCTTGGCATTGTCTCTTTTAATTGTAAGTTATTTACTGTACAAGACATATGCCAAGTTCTACTGAAAAATGTTTTTACCCACAGAACATTCTGTCTGCCATTCATTCACATTCCAATTTATACACGATTTCATGAGCGTGACATATCCATATTCCAGGAGTACAATGGAAGGAACATTTGTTCTTACAAGGAGGATATCGTGCCATATATTCAATTGGGTGACTTAGAGTTGTTCTATGAAAAGATGGGTACCGGAGAGCCTGTTATCTTTCTGCACAGCGCTTATTCAAGGGGAATACTGGCATTTGCGAGTCAAATCCTTGATTTTCAGAATGCGTACACCTGCTATTTTCCGGATTTCAGGGGACATGGCAGAACCCGGTGCAATAATCTGGCCTGGAGCACCCCACAGCTGGCGGATGATATTACTGCGTTTATGGAGCAGTTGTCCATCCCCAAAGCGCATTTAATCGGTTATAGCCTGGGGGCAGGAGTGGCCATGGCTGTCGCGTTAAATGCGCCGGAGCGTGTATTTTCAATGACGACCATCGGTTCTAGCGGGTTCAAAGAGCCGTCCGGTGCGGATGAGTACGAGCCGGAATGGCTTGCTGCACACGGCAAGGACGTCATCATCCAACAAATGCTCGAACGGCATGAGGAGGCGCACCGCGGAAACTGGCAGGAATTCATGCGGCAGAGCGCCGCAGACTGGCGGTTATTCCCGCAACTAACCGAGGAGCAGATCCACAGCATCGATTGCCCTTCCCTGTTTATCGCCGGGGAGCATGATCTCTTTGTACAGGAATCCCAGCTCCGGCACTTGACTGCTCTGGTAGAGAACTCTAAGTATCTTGTTGTTCCTGGAGGCAGCCACCGGCCGCATATGCTGAGAGAGAACCCCGTATTGGTAAATGATGCAATCCTGCATTTTTTGAAACAGCATCCTATAGTGTAGATCCGCTAGTTCTTCTTAGCCCTCTTCACTTCGCTCTCAACCATTCGAACATACTCATCCACAGTAATCTTGCTGCTTAGCTGTGCAATAAGATCATACGGGATGCTATTTGTTTTTTTGAACCGCACACAGGATTTCCCCATATCGAGCCTGGTTTGAACATGCCTCGGATACTCTTCCTTGAACCAATCCAGCAGCCCGGGTACCATGTATATCCCCATATGGTAGAGTGCAATGAAATTCTTCTGCGAGGCTATACTGACAAAAGGGAGCGGCTGATCGGGGTTAACATGATAACCAGGCGGATAAATCTGATGGGGAACAACATAGGTTATCATTCCATAAGACATGGTTTCCTGAAACCCCACAGGCAAGTTGTCCCTCAGTATCTGTCTTAGCTTCATTATGGCTTCCTTCCGTTCCTCAGGCAGCTGGCTGATATATTCCTCGGGACTGGCCGATTCGTATTTCATCTGTTCTCCTCCTATCTGATATCCACAGGATTACCTTCACATGGAATTACAAGCATAAATTAGTGATTTAATTTCTTCCAGATACTATAATAAAAACGATATGTTTCTCACAGTTACCCGAAAGGATGTTGATGATTACATGAAATTTAGCGAATACCCGTACGAACGGCCGGATGTCGAGAAGCTAAAGGCCGGCTTTACCAAGCTTCTTAAAGGTCTTAGTGCTGAAAGTCTGGAAGAGCAGCGAGCCGCTTTTACCGCGATTAATAAGCTGCGTAATGAATTTGGCACCATGGAGACTTTGGCCAGCATCAGACACTCGATCAACACAGAGGATGAATTCTACAAAGCTGAACAAGATTACATGGATGAAGTGGGGCCGGTGATTCAGGAGTACATAACGGACTACTTCAGAGCCCTCGTGAACTCTAAGTTCAGAGCAGAGTTTGAACAGGAGTGGGGTACACAGCTGCTGCAGATTGCCGAAATCTCGCTGCGGACATTCAGCCCCGACATCATAGAGGACCTCCAGCTCGAGAATAAGCTGTCCACTGAGTATTCCCAGCTTATCGCTTCCGCCAAAATCCAGTTCGAAGGGGAAGAACGGACGTTGTCCCAGCTCGCCCCATTCGAGCTGTCAACAGACCGGGATATGCGCAAGCGTGCATCTGCGGCCAGATACCACTTTATGGCTGAACATGAGCCGGAATTTGACCGTATCTTCGACGAGCTTGTCCAGGTGCGGACCCGTATTGCCAAAAAGCTTGGGTACCATAGCTTCGTTGAACTCGGCTATGACCGGATGATGCGTACGGACTACAATGCTGAAATGGTCGCTAATTTCCGCAAGCAGGTGCAGGAGCATATCGTGCCTGCTTCCCGCAAGCTGAAGGAACGCCAGGCTGAGCGTCTGGGTCTTGCGGAGCTGAAATTTTATGATGAAAGTCTAAATTTCAACAACGGCAACGCCACTCCCAAAGGCGATCCCGATTGGATCATCGCAAACGGGGCCAAAATGTACAAAGAGCTGTCCCCTGAGACCGATCAGTTTTTCAGCTTCATGCTGGAGAATGAACTGATGGATCTGGTCAGCAAAAAAGGCAAACAATCTGGCGGTTACTGCACCTATCTCAGCCAGTACGAGGCTCCATTTATTTTCTCCAACTTCAACGGAACCTCCGGGGATATCGATGTGCTGACCCACGAAGTGGGGCATGCATTCCAAGTATACCAGAGCCGTCATATCCAATTGCCTGAGTATGCTTTTCCAACCTATGAAGCGGCGGAAATCCACTCCATGAGCATGGAGTTTTTCGCATGGCCATGGATGGACCTGTTCTTCGAGGAGGATGCTGCCAAATACCGTTTCAACCATCTGGGTGACAGTCTGCAGTTCATCCCCTATGGGGTTGCGGTAGATGAATTCCAGCATTTTGTCTATGCCAACCCGGATGCCACACCTGCCGAGCGCAAACTGGCCTGGCGCGAAATTGAGAAGAAATACCTGCCCCTGCGCGACTATGACGGCAATGATTATCTGGAGCAAGGGGGATTCTGGCATAAGCAGGCCCATATCTTCCGCTCTCCGTTCTACTATATTGACTACACATTGGCTCAGCTCTGCGCCTTCCAGTTCTGGAAACGGTCAAATGAGGATTTCCAATCAGCATGGGCCGACTACCTGCGGCTCTGTCAGGCTGGCGGAAGCCTGTCTTTCCTTCAATTGGTCGAGCTGGCCGGACTGAAATCTCCCTTTGAAGACGGCTGCATCAGCTCCGTGATTGGTGATATTGAAGGCTGGCTGAACAGCGTAGACGATAAGCAACTGTAAGTGCCGCTTCGGCTCCCTGTTAACTTACATTAGCAAAAAAGGAACCCAACTTTGGGGTTCCTTTTTTTTGTCCGCTGCCGGTATGATCTGCCTCGTTTATTTCTTTGCCTTTGCCGCCGCCTTCTCCCTATTCTCATCGGCTCTGAACTTTACAATCCGGCTGATCAGATCGAGTGGCAGCGGCTCATCCAGCGGAAACTGCACGGACCCCTTTGCCCCCTTGTACTGCGCCAGTTCCTCCTGAAAAGCCTCAATCCCGCGGGGTGCCGGATAAAATCCGATATGCTTCTTAAATGCTGCGAAGTGCACCAGATTCCCATGCAAGAAGAAGGTCGGCATCTGGTAGCTAATTTTCTCCTCAGCTTCCGGCGCAGACTCACGAATTACCTTTCTTACCGCTTCAAGCTTGTCCTGCACCTCAAAAGGGGCTTTCGCAATATAATCGTCTATCGACTCGTAGGTGATTTTTACGGGTTCCATAACCTGCTCCTCTCAGCTTCCTGAATTTATTCGTTGCAAATGGAATCCATATGACCGGTCACCACTCTAAGGATCCGCTGCTTGTCCAGCCGCTCAGGCTCCAGCATCGCATGCAGAGCCAGCCCATCAACCAGCGCATACAGCCGTTCAAGTTCATTGTCCTTATCCAGGCCCTGTCTCAGAAGTCCCTGTTCATGCAGATACCTGACCAGCATGTGTATAGCGGAATATACCCCATCGTCTACTTCGTCATAGTGATCCCCCACATACTTACGATGAAAGACAAAAGCAAACCATACCTCCATCTCAGCCATAGTATGGTCATCTACAGGAATCAATTCCATCAGAATCTTCGTAATCAGCTGTTTAGGCGGGAGATCGAGGGTAAGCAGGGCATTGATTCTGACATCGACCCGTTCCTTTACAAGATTCATGGCAAAAGCAATCAGCTCATGCTGTGTTGAGAAGTAATGGCGCAGAGCTCCCAGCGAAACGCCTGCTTCCTGCGCAATGTTCCGTACTGTCGCCCCTTTCATCCCCTGATTCATGATGACGCGCCAGGTTGCTTCTGCAATATGCGATTTTCTCTCTGAATGATCTACAATTTTTGGCATGTCTATATTGTATCATGAAGAAAACTTCGAGCGCAATTTAAATAATACAATTGTATTATTTAAATTCAGCTGTTATAATCCGATGTATCAAATACATGATTATACACAAGGGGTGGATTATGAATTGGGTTGCCTGGGCGATTGTCGCCTGCGAAGTTCTATTCTGGGTTGTCGTTCTTGCCGGTTTCTCGGCACGTTATTTATTCAAACGGAGGAAGCTGGGGCTGTTCTTTCTCGCCTTAACCCCGGTCCTGGACATCATTCTGCTAATTATTGCAGGAGTTGATTTGTACAACGGTGCTGCTGCCACCACGGCACATGCGCTTGCTGCCATTTATATTTCCGTATCTATCGTGTTTGGCAAAAGCATGATCCACTGGGCAGATGAACGCTTCCGCTATTACGTCACGAAGCTGGGACCTGCTCCGGTCAAACGATATGGCCTGGATCATGCCAGGCATTACTTCAAAGGCTGGGTGAAGCATGTGCTTTCTTTTCTGCTGGGGGGAGGGATTCTATATGGCCTCATTATCTGGATTGACGACCCTGCCCGTACGGATGCGCTCTTAAGCATTGTATCCCTATGGTCAGTTGTGGTGGGTATTGATCTGATCATCGCAAGCTCGTATTTCATTTGGCCGAGAAAAGCTAAAGGCTAAACATCCGAACCCACTTTATCTTTTAAAAAAGAACAGACCGCACTTTGCATTAAAAGCGTGGTCTGTTCTTCTTTGTCTAATTATGCTATTTTGCAAAGCTGCCTTCAATCATCCGTTTCAAAACAGTGGCTACCTCGGCTCTGGTTGCAGTGCCTTTGGGATCAAAGATATTTCCTGTTTTGCCGCTGATGAGGCCATAGCCTTGAATCGCTTCGACGGCTTCACTGGCCCATGCTGAAATCTGCCCATTGTCCGCAAAAGTAGCAGGAGTACTCCAATTCCCCGCTGGCAGTTTCGAAAATTTTAGATAATTATTCAGGATGACCGCCAGTTCCTCCCTCGTAACGGCCCGGTCAGGGGCAAAGGTATGGTTCCCAGTACCCTGAACTATACCGTTCGATGCGGCCCAGGCCACATAAGGTGAATAATATTTCGCTGCCGCAACATCGGTGAAGGCCGCTCCCATTGACAGCTCGGCACCCGACATTTTACCCAGAATTGCAGCAAGCATTCCCCGGGTTACCGTCTGATCCGGTGCAAAAGTGTTATGTCCAACTCCCGTAAACCATCCTCTCGCCGCTGTAAAATCAATGCTATCCTTTGCCCAGTGATTCAAGGTGTCGCTGAACCCCGCAGCATGATAGCCAATGGCAAAGGCGGAGAAATGACTGGTTCTAAAATCAACCGTTTGTGCAGCTTCATTATATTTGCTGATTACAGGTATGGCATTTCCACTGTTGTCCAAATATAACACTACGACTGCATTAGCGTTCTCTGCTGCTCCTCGTGTATAAGGCATTTGGACTTTAACCGATTCACCTCCAAAGCTTGTGATGCCAGTTGTCCCGCCAGTTATGGTAAAAGTATAAACCGGTCTGCTGCCGACCAGGTCACGGGTGCTGCTCCCATCCGTCCCTGAGGCCCGCCCAACACTGATCTTAATCGCTTGGCCTGAGGCTGCCTTGCTGATGGTTCCGATAACCTTGCTGCCAAAAGTAATGGATGCAAGCCCGCTGCTGATTTTCAGGTCAGCCCGGGTGTCAGCAGACAGCTGTGCCAGGAAGGTGCCGCTCAGCTCTAACGTTACTTTGGACGCTCCCTGCGAAGCTTCCCCGCGAATCTCCACCAAGGCTGGTTTACCCGCCTTCTCGCTCGCCTTTACATTATCCAGCAGCTTCCGGGCAGCTTCGTCCGTCAATTTGCCTGCCGCTTCTCCTGTCTCTGCATTCAGAGTCATAGCGGTCACAGCCACAGTATCCGTAACGGTTGCCGCTGCTTGCGGTGAAGCACTAGGGTTTACCGTTGCTTGTGCCGGTACTGAGGTTGGTGCGGCCGTTGGCGTGGGTGCCGGCGTTGGCGAAGCTGCTGGTGACGCCGATGCTGATACTGTAGGAGTTGGAGATGCAGTTGCTACCGGTGTCGGGTTTGCCGGTGTCTCTGGTTCTTCGGGTGTGTACTTGCCTTCTGGAATCTCTACGATAGAGACCGTTCCCGAAACTTCATTAGCAACCAGCAGTAGGGGATAACCCGTTGGGCTGTATTCTGCCGCAATGAAATTCTGGCCTTCAGGAGAGACATCCCCAGCAGCCAGGTAGGCCGGTTTGGCTCCAGAATAATCCACCGAATGCTCCAGATCTCTTGTATTCAAATAGTCGTAGAAGACCGGAGCGCTGATCTTTGACAGATCGTACATCATATTGCCACCGACCCGCTCCAGGCCTATAAAGGCATAAGGTTTCCCGTCCACGACCCCAACCTTGACATCCTCCGGCTCAGGGCCTTTTTTGGCGCTCCTTTTCTCAAAGACAAAGTCGTCATTAGACCAGTTGAAGCCTTTTGGAAGCAACGTTGCCGTGATTTTCTCGAAATCCGCTCCGCTATCGTAGACCAGGGACATATCCTCCGCATTCCAGACCGAAAAGGAACGTGCGCCGAAAAGATAAGTCTTCCCGCTTACAAATCCGGCTCCCGCAGGTCCCACCTCATAATCGGAAGTGTCAAAAGTGGTCACCTTCATACTTTTGGTGGCATCGCCATCCTGACCTTTGCCTAGCGTAACATCCTTCTCATTGCTATAACCGCTCCAGTCCCGGGAATCCCCTTCATTCGCTGTGATTACATAGGTTTTACCTCCAGCGGTATAAGTGGCGATCCCATCGGGATTGTACATGCCTAGAACACCCGGTTCACTTTTGATATTGATTTTGCCGTCTCTTCGCATATCCAGCTCGTTGCCGGGGATACTGTGGTCCTTAAAGCCCAGACCTTTGATGCTTGTAAAAGCACCCGTCTCCACATCCAGCGTTACTAAGGCATTCGCCTCCTGCAGGGAAATGAACGCATGCTTGCTGTCAGCGGACACGGCGATATATTCCGGCTCCAGATCCACAGAAGGTGCAGTTTGCTTTTTAAGAATCACGTTATCTGCTAAAAGGGTACTCCGCACTTCACTGCTGTCGAAACCGGTGAAATCAATGACCTTGGCTGTTTTCGCCTGCAGATTGATTAGAGTAACAGAGCCTTTGGGGTCAACAGCCGGGGCGGTATAGCCTTGTCTCGGTTCTCCTTCATCAGCGGCCAGCAAATATTTGTGGTCAGGTGTGAAGGTGACCATATCCGGCTGAACGCCTGCTGTATAGTGCGTGAGGTACTTCCCGTCATAGTCCAGCAGCAGTACTGCGCCGGATTTCTGATAGTCTGCTTCCTGCACGGCAATTGCAATCCTGTTCAGTTCTGTATCGATATCAATACTGGTAATATCTCCGAAGGTGAAGCCGTCAATCATCGAACTGACATCGATCCGTTTATCCAGCGTCAGCTGGGTTTCCCCTCCGGTTACCAGCGGCTTAAGGCTGACTATATCAATCTGTTTCTCCTTGCCGTTTATCAGATAGAACTTCTGATTGTCACTGTTATATTTAACGATCTCCGCAACTCCGCCTTCCAAATCGGAAAAACCTGTGGAGTAGCTGCCGATTTTATTCATACTCTTGCCATGCTCCCATACGTAAGTAGCGAGCGTCACTGTGTTGGGCTCATAAACGGCACCTGCAGCGGTAAGAACGGTTACATTTGGGGAGGGATCAGATTCATTGACCAAGTCCCTTTCTCCGATGGTTACGGCAGGTGCTGCGTGAACAGTATGGGATACCGGCAGCGTCATGAACAGCATGACTGAACCCATGAATGCGCTTAATATCCGTTTTGGATGTTTGATTAACATATATACCTCCCTGGTTTTTAATCTCTTTAACTTTAAGAGGCATCTGTAAAATCACGGGCAGTACTTTGTTAAATTTTAAGATAGTTGATGTTAACAAAACCATTGGCTCCGCTTCACGCTGAATCAATAGCTGCACAAAAACAGACCGCAATCCTATACAGGATGCGGTCTGTTCTTCGAGAAGGATTCACAGAAAATACAGCATTGGGATTAATCCAACCCGTGTTCTTTCCGGATATTGTACAATCCCTGCAGCAGCAGTTCCGACGGATCGCGGTTCAGCTGCAGATGAATTAATAGCATATGCAGCGGAATGGCGCAGACGTTATTGCCTTCGGTTAGTGCCGGAAATCCGGCTTCAAACACTGGACCATGGGTTTCATTCCAGGCCAGCCCGGCATGAACCTGCTCTGGAGCAAATTCTTCACGTACGGCTGCAATACAATGCGGCACAAGTACATTATCGATCATGGCCTTGGCTTCTTCTTCACTGGTTGGCGGCGGTGTGAGGGCTTTGCCTCCCTTGACCTTCATCAAGTCGATGAAAAACGAAGCCATCCAGATATTCGGACTGTTGTTCGTCTGGAATCTGGCGATCAGCTCGCGCAGGAAAAACCCGCAGGAGTAAACATCCTTCGCCTCATCCATCACATGGAATACAAATACCGGACCGTAAGCCTCCAGATTCATCACTTGGCCCTGAACCTCATTGAAATGCATCTTCAGCGCAACGATACCATTATGGTGAACCGCCTGTACAAGCTCAGCCATTTGCTCATCAGTCATGGGTTGCTGTTCGCTGGTTGTTTCATCGCTGGTTGCTTCTTCGCCGGTTTCTACCTCGTTCATTGCTTCATCAGTCGTTGACTTATTGTTCATTTTCATATTCACCCCACTTCCTATCATACCATCCCAAGGCGGGAAGCGACATCTTGTTATGGACAAGACATGTAATAGACAATATTGTAAATAAAAATGTTAAAAAACAATGCTTAGGGCAGCCGCCCCAGTGCATCACGGACCGCCTGCTTTTCCTTTTTTAGCACAGCTTCTTCCAGTGCCTGTTCCAGCAGGCTGCGGATCTGCAGCAATTCTGCACGACCGAAGCTCCCAGCTCCCTTGTCATAGAGGGCAGGGAACGCAGCAATGACGATCTGGCGCTGAACATCACTGCCCCCAAGCCACTGCACAATGTCAGACGGTGCGGGCTGTGAGTGAGCATACAATGCATCCCACCCGCCATAAGGAAAAGCGACCTTGTCCTCCATCCACACCAGCACCCTGCGGCTGTGAAAATTCTGCAGCAGCGAGTTCGCCGCATACCCGCTAGGCTTCGCCGGTGTCGCAGACACCTCCAGCATGCGGAAGACATGCTCCAGCCCTTCATCGCCTGGCAGACACTGAGCAGACAGATAAGCCAGCGTACTCCGGCTTACCTTAACGGATGAAGTCTCTGACCACAGGGAACGCACAAAGTCTGCTGCCTGTTCCTTAAGCACATCGCCGGCAAGACAAAGGATAGCCTCTTTATTATGGCTGTTACGTTCCTGTTCTGCCCGTTTCAAAAAAGCCTTCAGTACCTCACCGGCGTTATATGGACCAAAGGCTTCAGCAATCTCCTGATCCGTTCCGAACATCTCAGCATAGCGAAGAAGTAAAGGCAGCTCCTTCTGTGCCTGCCCCAGAGTCAATGTCAAATATTCATGCAACCAGGCTCTCCATTGTCTGCTGGCCTGCTTTTCCAGGTCCAACCCTGACTCACTGCAAAATTCCGGGTATTGCCATTCCTCTGCACCTACACAACCGAGCGCCGTAATCTTGTCGACGAACTCTGTGACCGACAGTGCCAGCAGCAGATATTCTGCCGTCTCATGTGCCCAATGGACGACTGCGGTTCCAGAAGCGCTAAGCAAATCCAGCAGCAGCTCATCCCCGTTGCCTGCCAGATGAAAGCTCAGATAACGCTGCTGCTCCCCGGTATATTCTTCTTCGTTAGAAACAAAAAAATCCAGCTGGTCCACATCCCAGCCTAGCCCTCCGCTCACCTCAAAGGGAAGAATTGCAGCATCCGGCAGACTCCAATAGACATAAGCTTGGCTTGCCCCCTCCTTCAGCAGAGTGCGCAGCTCTGGCGGGAGCCGGATTCCGAGCCTCGACTCCACTTCAGCAAGCCCGCTTTCTGCCGCAGGAGGACCCACGCTGAATTGAGTATCTGCACCCTTTTGCTCAAGCGCCTGAATAAGCTCCTGCCAGTGCCGTTTCCAGACATTCATTTGCTCTCTTATCAGAGCCGCCACCTCCCAGGTTGCTTAACTGCCATTTCAATTGCCGTATCTTACAGATTGTTCTTCTCCCAAAGCGCTACTTCCTCACGGACACGCGGAGCTACTTCGGTACCGAGCAGCCTGATCGCTTCCATCACCTCGGCATGGGGCATCGTGCCGTGCGGAACATGCAGCAGAAATCTCGTGATGCCCACATGCTTACGCAGATGAATGATCTTCTCTGCTACAGTTTCAGGGTCTCCCACATATAAAGCTCCGCCGAAGCTGCATGCCGCATCATAATCTGAACGGTGATATGGCGGAAGACCTTTCTCCACCGCTCTGACATTGGTCCGGGCATAAGTGGAAGGGAAGAACTGTTCAATCGCCTTCTGCCTATTCTCCGCGATAAAACCATGCGCATGGGCCGCAATCGGCAGCCGCGAGCTGTCATGGCCTGCACGCGCAGCAGCTTCTTGATAGAGCTTGACCTGTGACGCAAAATCCAGGGGCTGCACCGGTCCAATCATAGCCAGCGCAAAAGGCAGCCCAAGTTCACCTGCACGGACCGCAGACTCAGGACTTCCCGCGCTGGCTATCCATACGGGCAAAGGCTGCTGCACCGGACGCGGATAAATTCCCAGGTTATGTATGGCAGGTCTATGCTGGCCTTCCCAGCTCACCTTCTCAGATTGCTGGAGCTTCATCAGCAGATCCAATTTCTCTCCGAATAAGGTTTCATAGTCTTTCAGATCACAGCCGAATAATGGAAAGGACTCTGTGAAGGAACCACGGCCCACCATAATCTCAGCCCGTCCGTTTGACAGACCGTCCAGTGTGGCGAAATCCTGAAAAACACGCACCGGATCGGCAGATGACAGAATCATTACAGCACTGGTCAACCGGATTCTGGACGTCAGGGATGCAGCCGCTGCCATTACAACCGCAGGTGAAGAAGCGGCAAAATCCGGACGGTGATGCTCACCCACCCCGTATACATCCAATCCCACCTGATCCGCGAGTACAATCTCCTCCACCACTTCGCGCAGACGCTCCGCGTGGCTCATCGTTTCCCCTGTAATTACATCGGGTGTTGTTTCGACAAATGTACTAATTCCAAGTTCCACTATCTTGTTCCCCCAAGTTGTTCTCGAATTATCAATCACTATATTCTATATCTTTATAGTTGAATATTCAAAATTAAAAAATAATAGATTGAGTTTTAAGAATTTCTAATAAGGATCGGGGCGTAACTACGGAGAATGTTTGGACTTCCGGCCGCTGTTGTCTGCAGATTTCTTGATTTATACCGCTGTTCGCGGTGGAAATCCGCAGACAAAGGCGGACGCTTCCGCTCCTACAGTTCCAAACTTCTCCTCCGTCACTTTTCCTTATTGGTAATTTTAAAGATCAATCTATACAGGCAGCAAAAAGCAGATCGAACCGTCACATGGATGACGGCCCAATCTGCTTTTAGTATGCGGATTTCTCTACTACTCTTATTTATTAGCGGTTATTTCGGATGCCAGCTTCTCAGCTCCATCAAAAATCGAGTAGCTGTAGCCCCAGAACTGGTTGAAGTCGATCGGATAAATCGTCTTATTCTTGACAGCATTCAGACTTTGTAGCGACGGATCGGCGTAGAATGCCTTCAACGTCTGCTCCGGATCCACACCTCCGGTATATACCGAGAGCAGCAGGACATCCGGATTAGTTGCAATCAGCTGTTCTTTGCTGATATCTCCGGTAACTGTACCAAAACTGTTTTTGAGTCCCAGCAAACCGAGTACATCACCTGCAAACGTGTCAACATTTCCGCTGTAAATGGCAATGGCCCCATTGCCGCCGTCGGATACATATGCAAAGGTCTTCTCTCCGCTGACAGCAGACTTATCCTTAAGCGTCTGCGCACGCTTTTTCAATTCAGCGATATAGGCAGCAGCGTTCTCCTGTACATCAAAGATCTGGCCGATCTGTTCAATATCCTTGTACAGGCTGTCCAGTGTGGACCCCTTAACGCTGGTATTCTGCACGAATGTCTTGATGCCCAGTTCGTTCAATCCTTCTACCGTCCCAACGCCCCAATCTGCATCGGCATACAGGTCGCTGCGCCCCAGAACAAGATCAGGACTTGCTCCAACAACCAGCTCTTTACTGGCATATTCTTTCGAGATCACAGGGATCTTCTTGAATTCTTCCTGCACCGCCGGGTCACCTGCACCGTAAAGGGCCGCAACGCCGACCATTTTGTCGGTCAAGCCCAGCTTGATCAGCAGCTCAGCGGCTCCCTGGGTATTGGCTACCACTTTTTCAGGCGCCTTATCAAAAGTCTGTGATTTGGCTTTCCATTCCGTTCCTTCACCATTATTGGTGTAGTTCTCAATGGTAAGCGGATATACTGTTTTGGTACTTGGAGCAGCTTCCTCTGTGGCAGCTGGACTGCTTGAAGGCGCAGCCGATTCCGCCGCTTTATTTGCGTTCTTCGTGTCGGAAGAACATGCTGCTATCATTACCGCCATTACCAAAACCGCGAGTAGCGGCACATATCTTTTGAATACATTCTTCATTGCCTTAATCCCCTTTTCTATATGTACATTTGTGTATCCTGCATACTATTGTGTCAAGCCGATATCTGGCAGGTGATACAACCGTAGAATATAGAATGTGAGAACCGTTGTCAATGATAATAATTCTCATTGACAACGGTTCTCAATATGGATTATATTTTAAATTAAACATATATTAAGGAGCCCAATGAATGCCATGCAAACCGATCTAGCTACACAATCTGAACCTAAGAAGTCTATTATCCACACCCGTTACGGCTTTATGACCGTCATTGGTATTCTGCTTATTATTACAATATTGTCTGCCGGGGCTGCGGTCTCCTTTGGGCAGGTTGACATTCCCGTCTCCCAATCCTACCGGATCCTGCTCCACCACCTCACGGGTATTCAAATCGGAGATGTACAGGAACTGACTTCCGGCTCCTTCGTCGATATTATCTGGAAAATCCGCTTTCCCCGCGTTCTGATGGCTTTGTTCATCGGAGCGGGACTCACGTTATGCGGAACCATCATGCAGGCGGCGGTTCAGAATCCTCTCGCTGATCCATACATACTGGGTATTTCATCCGGCGCTTCCCTCGGAGCAACGTTCGCTATTCTGATCGGCTTTGGTTCGATGGGATTACTGGGCCAGACAGGAGTTGCCTTCTGGGCCTTCGCCGGTGCGGTCGGCGCTTCCCTGCTGGTCCTGATTCTGGCAAGCGCGGGCGGCAAAATGACCTCCGTCAAGCTCGTCCTGGCCGGTATGGTTATTAACGCCTTGTGCACCGCCTTTGCCAATTTCATCGTTTATTTTGCCAACAACGCAGAAGGCATCAAGACCGTTACATTCTGGACGATGGGCAGCCTGGCCGCTGCGAGCTGGGACAAACTTCCGCTAATCTCGATATCTGTCCTTCTTGCCATTTTCTTTTTTCTGATACAATTTCGGGTCTTGAACGCTATGATGCTGGGCGATGAAGCAGCGGTCACCCTGGGCATTCATCTGGGTGCTTACCGCAAAGCCTATATGATGATTACTGCGCTGATTACAGGGGTGATGGTGGCAAGCTGCGGCATGATCGGATTCGTGGGTCTAATCATCCCCCATTTAGTCAGAGGACTGGTTGGCTCGGATCACCGGAGACTGCTGCCCGCGTCCATTCTGTTCGGAGCGATCTTTCTGATCTGGACAGATGTCATTGCGCGGACGATTGTGCCAAATGTAGAGCTCCCCATCGGGATCATTACCGCCTTAATCGGCGCACCGATGTTCATGTACATGCTGATCAAAAAAGGCTACGCATTTGGAGGGAAAAGCTAATGAACTTGAACGTTGATCACCTGAGCGTCTCTTTTGCCGATGCGAAAATTGTAAAAGATGTATCCCTGAAGGTCAGAAACAAGCAATTTGTCGGCCTCATTGGTCCGAACGGCTGCGGCAAATCTACACTCCTCAAGAGTATTTATAAAGTGATCAAGCCCCGCCAAGGCGATGTATTCCTGTCCGAAATGAATGTAATGAAATCAAGCCCCCGAATCGTGGCGCAAAAGCTGGGTGTAGTCGGCCAGTTCAACGAACTCAGCTTTGACTTCACCGTACGGGAAATGGTTGCTATGGGGAGAACCCCGCATAAAGGGATGCTGGAGACCGATAATCAAGAGGACTTCAGCATTGTCTCAGGCGCTCTGCGCAAGGTCAACCTGGAAGGCCATGCAGACCGCAGTTATAATTCACTATCCGGTGGTGAAAAACAGCGTGTCATCCTCGCCCGCGTTCTGGCCCAGCAGCCCGAATTCATGATTCTGGATGAGCCGACTAATCATCTTGATATTAAATACCAGCTGCAAATTCTAAATATTGTTAAAAAGCTCGACATCGGCATTCTCGCCGCACTCCATGACCTCACCCTTGCTGCGGAATACTGTGATTATCTGTACGTCATGAAAAAGGGTCAAGTGGCCGCCTGCGGGAAGCCGGAGGATATATTGACGAAGGAATTAATCGGCCAGGTATTTGATGTGGCCTGTGAGACCTACCGCAACCCCGTGACCGGGGCGCTTGGCATTGCTTATCTGGAGACACGCTAGTTACGAAAGCAACCTTTTTAGCCCTTCCGCTTCCCTAATCAGAAGTCGGAAGGGCTTATTCGTGTTTTGGGGCAGGGTCCTGATCATTCGAACTGAATCTCTGTCTTAAATACGATAACCGCTCTATAGGTTGTAAGTTCTCAATCTTATCAGTCCCATTTCTGAAATTAGCTCTTTGGAGACAAAAAAAGAAACGGCATTTCTGCCGTTTCTTCTGTGATGGACTCTCAGGGGCTCGAACCCTGGACAAATAGATTAAGAGTCTACTGCTCTACCAACTGAGCTAAGAGTCCACATCATTGGTCGAATCATACCGCCTTTAGCTCATTCGCAGAAGAACGGAATAAATCTCTCGTATAAAAGATTATATCATGATACAAAACATAGATCAAGGTTTATTTTTCGAGTTTTCTAAAAAGAATAATTTACGGCGGATCATAACATTCGTCTTGCTTGGAGCAGTAAAATAGACTGCCTTCATCCGAATATGAAGTGCAGTCTATTCCAGCAGGTCACAGAACCGAACGCAAAAACCTGCCCGTGTGGGAAGCTTCCACTTCAGCTACCTGCTCCGGTGTGCCTTCGGCAACCACATACCCGCCGTCATGGCCTCCTTCCGGGCCCATATCAATAATATAGTCAGCGGACTTCATGACATCCAGATGATGTTCAACAACGATAACCGTATGCCCGCTATCCACCAGTTTGCCCAGAGACAGCAGCAGCTTTTGGATATCCGACAGATGCAGCCCTGTGGTAGGCTCATCAAGGATATACAAATTGCGGGCTCCCCTCTTGATTTTGGACAGCTCATACACCAGCTTGACACGCTGTGCCTCTCCGCCGGACAGGGTGGTCGAGCTTTGACCTAAGCGCATATAGCCAAGTCCGAGTTCATCCATAATCTCCAGCTTATGCTTCAGGTACTTATGGCCGCTGAAGAATTCACGGGCTTCCTCCACCGTCATCTCCAGTACATCGGCGATACTTTTACCCTGGACCTTAATTTCCAGACCCTCCTCCGAGAACCGCTGCCCCTTGCACACCGGACAAATCGTTTCGATATCGGCCATAAACTGCAGATTGGTGACGATTACTCCGTCTCCGGCGCATTGCTCACAGCGGGTACCTCCTGCATGGGTCAGACTGAAGTCAATTGCCTGGTATCCCCTGTCCACCGCTTCCGGCTGCATGGCGAAGAGATCCCGGATTTTATCATAGATGCCTATGTAGGTTGCCGGGTTCGATTTGCTGTTCCTTCCAATAGGGGTCTGGTCAATATTAATGACATTGTTCAGCAGATCCGCACCGAACAGAAAATCATGCTCGCCTGCAACAATCCGCGCAGCCGTTTTGTCGATTTTCAATTGCTTGAACAGAATCTCGTTAATCAGTGAGCTTTTCCCTGAACCGGATACTCCGGTAATACAGATGAACACACCCAGTGGAATATCCAGATCCACATTCTTCAGGTTGTTTTCCCGGGCGCCTTGAATGCTCAGAAAATCGTCTCCCAGGCTTCTGCGCTTGAAGGGGACAGGAATGCTGGCTTTTCCCGATAGATATTGGCCTGTCACTGACAGGGGCTCACCTATAATATCCTCAATGGTCCCGCACGCTACAACCTGACCCCCATGAATTCCTGGACCCGGGCCGATTTCGATAATATGATCCGCACTCTGTATGGTATCCATATCATGCTCAACCACAATTACGGTATTGCCGATATCCCGCAGCTTCTTCATGGTGTCAATCACGCGGCTGGAATCCCGGGGATGCAGGCCAATACTTGGCTCGTCCATGACGTACAGCATTCCCATCAGCTCACTGCTGATCTGGGTCGACATTTTGATCCGCTGCATCTCACCGCCCGAAATACTGTCGCTTCTCCGGCTAAGACTGATATAGTGCAGTCCGATATCAACGAGCAGGGATACCCTGGTGCGGATCTCGTGAATGATCGAGGAGGCCACATCCTGAATCTCTGCCCCAAACGTCAATGCTTCCAGCGAATGTAGCAGCTCAGGCAGCTGTTTGCGGCATAGCTGGTCAATGTTTTCTTCTCCGAGGGTAACCTGTAGGCGCTGTTTCTTGAGCCTTGCTCCATGGCATTCCGGGCAGATCTTCTCAATCATACAATCCTTGATGAACGTCGGTTCGAAGGCTTCCGAGGTAGAACTTTTCCGTATGTAATGCTTGTACCAGCTCTCCATCTCGTGAACGAACCCCCAGAATGGACGGTCACGTCCGATCATCCAGTTCTTCTTCGTTGAATTAGGGGGCTGGAGCATGGGGAGCACCTCGCCTTTGGTCCCGTAGAAGAGAAGCTCATGAATTTCCTTCGACAGATCGCAGAAAGGAGTGTCGAGATCGAAATGATACTTCTGGGACAAGCTGTACATCAGCACAGAACGATAGCTGTCCTTGCCCGCAGGGTTGAACACTGTACTTTTGAGCGCACCCTTGTTGATGCTTCTCTCCGGTGCCACTACCAGAAAACGGGGCTCCACCACATAAGACATCCCTACCCCGAGGCAGGTATGGCAGGCGCTTACAGGCGTGTTGAAGGAGAAATGAAAAGGCTGCATGTCACACAGGAAGAAATGATGCTCCAGGCAGCCGAAATCCTGGTAGAAGGTCGGATCAATGCCTCCCGGAACCACCACTTTAATCATAATATCCTCTTCCAGTGCCAGCATTGCAGCTTCGATGGATTTGGTCAATTGAATATAGGTATCTTTCTTCAGCTGAAAGCGGTCAATGACCATTTCTATATGGTATTCCTGCGCTTCGTCCAGTTCTGTTTTTTCTGCCAGTGAAAATGGCTCGCCATCCACCAGCAGATTCTTGTACCCCTTGTCCCGGAGTTGCTGGAAGGTGAAGCTGTAGTCTTCTCCGTATACTTTATAGACGGGGGCCCGCAGCTCTACCACAGTTCCAAAAGGCAAGGAGGAAATACGCTCGGCGATCTGGGCGGCAGACAGCTGCTTCAGGGAATGACTGCATTCCGGACATTTGCCTACACCCGCCGTGGAATACAGCAGACGAAGATAATCGTTGATATCCGTAACCGTGCCGACAGTTGAACGCGGATTGTTATTGCTTTTCTTCTGTTCAATCGCGATGACCGGGGACAAGCCGCGCACATAATCGACCTTTGCCTTTTTGAGCTGGCTGATCCGGCTTTTGGCGAAGGTGGAGATGGAATCCAGAAACCTCCGTTGCCCCTCTCCGTAAATGACGTCAAAAGCGAGTGAGGACTTCCCCGAGCCGGAGACCCCGGTAATCACCGTTAACTGGTCACGCGGGATTTCAACGGAGATGTTCTTCAGGTTGTTCTGCTTGGCCCCGGAGATCTCGATAGTTGTTCTAATGGACATGCTTCAAGCTCCCTTCTGCAATCGTATTTACGGAATGTAAAGATAGCCTGCTTCCTCAACAGCCGGCTTGCTTTTGGGCGTGATCCGAATCGTCTGGGTGACTTTTTCAAGGATGCCTTGCTGAACCAGATAGTCCATAACACCAACCAGCTGGTCACTCTGCACATGAAAATGCTTATTGATCAGCGTTGCGGTTTTGATCTCCTGATCCCTCATGAATTCAAGCACCGGCCTAGAAAAGATGGGGAGATGCCGCTCCAGCACCTTGTCCAAACATTCTAATCCGCTCTCAATTTCCGCTATGGTCATATGATGGGACATCGCATCTTGATACAATGGAGCAAGAACCTCCGGATTCAAGAGCTGTGCTCTCTGAATCGCTTCCCTGGATATGGCTTCACCGCGGATGCAGAGCTCCATATGGGCAACCGACTCTGCAGCTTTTAACAAGTAATACTGCGCATACAGCAGATCCTGCCGGACTGTCAGCCACTTCCGGGTTTTGTCGCGCAAAAATACAAGCTGACTTGCAATATGAAGGGCGGAAATCGCAATATCATCACTGCCTATGATCTTGAGGTCTTCGAAGTATTCGATCAGGCTGTCATCCGTGGAATAGACCATCTTACCCTTGGAGTAGTAGGATTGGGCAAAGGACCCGCCCAGCGCCCGTTCCATTCCCCGCTTGAAATCGCTGCGAACCACAAGATACACATTAATTAGAATACCGTCCTCGTCGATACAATAGGTTGTTGTGGCAAGGGGCTGGTCCCGGACAACCATGGTCATATCTATATCGCTTTTTTCCCAAATCACATCATAGGCCAGACTCCCGCTGATAATAATAGCAATCACATTCGGATCGCTGCTGACCTTGCCAATAAAACTGTTCTGTGCGGCTATGTAGCGTGCTCTCAGCTCTGCTTGCGCTGCAATATCCATCCTTCCAGCTCTCCTCCCTCTTCTTATAAAAATTCCCTTTTGGTGTTTTCCGTTTATGGTAGAATCATACTACACTGAGATTTAAAGAACCGGACAAAAATTGCTGGGTTATCATTCAACAAGTTCAACTTGCAAAGGAGCAAATATGGAACTTCATCTCCTGGAAACGATCAATCATACAACGGAATTTATCGAGGATCATCTGCTCGAAGAGCTAAGCCTGGACCGTATCTCAGAGCAGGTGAACATCTCCAAATTCCATTTACTCCGCATCTGGAAAGGAGCCACGGCAACCGGCCTGATGGAATATGTGCGCAGAAGGCGGATCGCCTTGTCGCTGGGAGATCTGATCCATGAACGGAACAGCATCGAGTTCATCTCCTCCAAATACTCCTTCGGTTGTGAACGCACCTATTCCAGAGTCTTCAAGGAGGAATTCAACATCAGCCCGGCCAAATGGCGGCGAAGTCCTTCTCCACTGCAGATCATGGACAGGTTCAATGCCGATTTTCTGCACCGGGCAGGAGAAGGTCTTATCTACTTCCATTCCACAAGCGTGTTGCCTCCCTTTTCCATTGCAGGACTGGAATATCAGGTGGATGTGAACGACAATATGGCAAATCAGACGGCCAACCGGCTGGGTGTCGCCTTCTTCTATAAGGACCGTCCAAGAATCATTAATCCAGTCAACAAAGATACTTATATCGGGTATACCACCGTTCCGGAGCCGTTTCAGGGCTATACCTGGTACCAGCCCTCTGTCGAAGTGAATCAGAGCAGCATCATTCCGCCGGATATGTCACTCAAGCATGTTGCACCCCACAGATACGGTGTGTTCACTTATATGGGCCCTCATCGGCCTGAGGAGATCAATTCGAAGTCCTTAAGCCTCATCTGGAAGCACATCTTTGACACCTGGATGCCCACCATACAATTCGATCTGGAAGAGAAATTCAGCTTCGAGCTCATCAATTACGCCAGATGTAATAAGAAGTATTGTGAATGTAATTTGTATTATCCGATTTCGAAGATATGAACACAGCCGCGGAGCTGCTAGAGCGCAGCCTTCACAATGCGGTGATAATAACCCACAGTAAGCACAGCGAACACGAAGTAGATCAGCGTGTAGGCCATCATGGCAACCGCGGCCGGGAAGGTGAGATCGGACAGACTGAGCGCAGAAGCCGCTTTCACAGCGAAGATGGAATGCAGCAGTCCGACCACCAGCGGCAATGCAAATACCAGCATCTGCTTCCGGACGATACCGCCCATTATCTCGCGTTCTCCGAACCCAAGCTGCCGTAGTATTGTATAGCTCTTCCGCTCCTGCTCTGCTTCTGTCATCTGTTTGAAATACAGGATACTGCCAGTAAAAATCAGGAAAATCAGCCCCAGAAAAGCGGCGATGAAAATGATCAGCCCGAATTTGCGGAGCGACTCCTTATAATAAGCATCGAAATCCGGACTGAACTCTTCTTCGCTGATATATTTCGCATAGTGCGCAGATGCCGCAGCACGCTGCTTCTGATCAGCCATCCGGTAGGTATCAAAGCGGACATCCTCATACTCTTTTGAGATCCGCATTTGCTCATGAATCATCCCTATCGTCGCCCGCGATACTACCAGCTGACGTCCATGTACGCTGTAATTCATGGCATAGCGGTCCTCCCCCCGGATCAAGCGGACAGCCAGGTGTCCGCCGGGTGCGCCCAGATCCAGTGCTGGAGGTAACTGCCCCGTATCCACTTCGCTTAACCCCTTCCTCAAACCGTTGTAAAAGATGCCCTCACCCTGGCTAGGCACGGGAATATCAGCACCGCTTGACTGGAGTTGCTCAGCAGTAAGCAGCAATATATCCCTTCCATCCCTTTCCCCTTTGAGGGATCTGCCTGTGAGCCGGACCGCCTCAACGGGCTGGTAAGTATAAGAATAGCCTGCTTTTTCAAGATCCTCTTGAAAGGACTTTGCCTCCTGCTCCTTATTTTCAAAAATAAAATCGTAGGGGAGCATGGCGCGGGACTCGCCCTCTGCCGAATAGTACAGCGAATAAGAGATAGCCACCATCGTTAGGGTCATGGCAGATAGTACGGTAATCAGTGTCAGTGAGCTTGCATTGCCTTTCATGCGATGCATCATCGGGGCTAACGACAAGCTGTTATTCAGTCCGAGCTGGCCGTTCTTACCCTTACGGAACCGGTAGAATAACCAGCCGATTGTCACGCGAAATAACAAGTACGTCCCGAGTATGGTCGAGCCGAGAATAACGAGCATTTGCAGAAACAGATGTTGTCCCAAGGTTTGACTGGAGAGCAGGTAGCCCAGCACGATCAGTATAATCCCGAGCAGTCCCGTCAGGGCGGACAAGAAAGTCTTCGGCTGTTTGGGCTGATCACCCTGCCGGTCAGCATTGAATAGATCTAGCAGCGTGGTACGGTAGACTTTGAACAGGGTTTGAATCAAGGTCAGGCTTATGAGTATAGCGAATACAATGATCGTCTGTACGGCTGCTTTACTGGAGAACGATAGTGCGACCTCACTTTGAATACCGGTCAATTTCATCAAAATGAGCACAAATAGCCTTGAAAAGAGCGCGCCGCCAGTAATCCCGATCCACAGCGCCCCCACCCCAAGCAGAGCATGCTCCATAATGAGTAACCGCCCTACCGCGTGCTGCGTCAGACCTACCAGCTGATACAGACCGATTTCCCTGCTGCGTCTTTTTAGAAAAAGGCTGTTGGCATAGACCATGAATATAACCACGATCGTAATCACCAGTACTCCGGCCGCATTGAATACGGTAGAAAACTGAACATCTGCGGAGGACGCCGCCATGACCATCGAGTCATTTTGTAGGGAAGCAAACACGAAATATAAGCCTGTACTGAAAATAAGTGCAAAGTAATACAGGTAATAGTATTTAATATTTTTGCGCATACCTCGGATCAGGAGCTCAAACAGTGTCAACATGATCCCCCCCGAGCACAGCCTGCACATTCAATATCTCCTTGAAGAACGTTTGCCGCGTCTTATTGCCGCGATACAATTCGGAATACAGGATGCCATCCTTCAAAAACACGACCCGGCTGCAATAGCTGGAGGCTACAGGATCATGAGTCACCATCATGACCGTAGTGCTGCGCTGCAGGTTAATAGATTCGATCATTCCCAACAGCGTTGAGGCTGCCTTGGAATCAAGTGCGCCTGTCGGCTCATCCGCAAATACAATGGACGGCCGGTGGATCAGCGCCCGTGCCGCTGACGTACGCTGACGCTGACCGCCGGAAATTTCATGCGGATATTTGTGGGCAATCTCACCGATGCCAAGCTGAGCGGCAATTTCCTGATATTCTGCCTCCACCGCTGTCTTCTTCATCCTTCCGAGTGAGACGGGCAGCAGGATATTCTCTTTGACAGTCAAGGTATCCAGCAAATTGTAATCCTGAAAGATGAAGCCGAGCTTCTGGCGGCGGAAAGCAGATAATTCGGCACGGTTCATTCTTGAAATCTCCGTCTCTTCGACGAATATACGCCCTTCCGTAGGGGTATCGATCGTAGCGAGGACATTGATCAACGTCGATTTGCCCGACCCTGACGGCCCCATAATTCCGACAAATTCACCTTCCACTACACGAAGATCTATGCCCTTCAGCACTTGCTGGACATTGCCTCTGGCTCCAAAAGATTTACGGACCTGCTGTGCTTGCAGCACGGTTTTCAGTATATGATTTTGACTCATCATGACAACTCCCTGCTCTGATATCCCTTTCATTGTAGAGAAAAAGGCTTCGCCCGTCGCCCGGATCAGATGACAACGAGGAAGCCTTAAGTGACAATTGTATCATTTGGTATATCTGTTAATGTACGAACGGATTCAAATGCGTTGATGGCCGTAAAAGTCATCTGCACTACAGTCCCCGGAGGAGGGCCTGATTGGACCGTTAATGAAATCCCAATTTTGGACGCAACCGTTTGGGCTAAATAGAGACCCATTCCAGTGGCGGCATTGTACATTCGGCCGTTTCCGCCTGTAAAGCCTTTATCGAAGACACGCGGCAAGTCGTGCGGGGCGATGCCCGGTCCTTCATCTCTTATCGTCAGCCTGACCTGTCCCTCAGGTGTACGCTCAGTCGACAGATGGATCATCCCCCCCTCCGGGCTATACTTGACCGCATTCGTCAACAATTGGCGGATAATAAAGCGGCACCATTTGCTGTCCGTTCTAACACGAATTTCTTCCCCTTCAAACCCGGCAGCTATATTTTTCTCCACACACCAGGAAGCAAGCTCGCGGAGTTCCTTCGCGGCAAGCCGCTGAATACTTGTCTCCTCCAGCACATAATCCGACTCCAGTGACGGCAATCGTGAAATGTATAACTGCTGGTCAATCAGCAAATGGACACGCAGCCATTCCGGCTCGATTTGACGAAGCACGGGATTCTCCCTGTTGGCATCTAGCATTAACTTCACTGCAGTGAGCGGCGCCTTTACCTCATGCACCCATGCCGCTATATAATCCTGCTCGACGGCCTGGGCTGTCTGGTTGTCCGAAAGCTTATGCATATACCAGCGTTCCACTACCCGAAGCAATTGATTTGCAGCGTTCTCCTGAAGAAAATGGGCAGACGGCAGTGCTTCAACCCAGCCCTCATGGATCTCTTCAGCCAGTACCGCCAGTGCCTGCGCATACTTCGTTTCTTTTCGGAAACGCCATCCCAGGAACACTGCCATGGCCAGAATCAGCAGCAGATTTAAATACAGCAGCGAATCATGCCTGATGGCAATGCCGTGATCTATCCAGATCAGCAAATCCACAAACAATAATGAAAACAGATAAAAAAGGATCCAGCTTTTTCTGTCATTCAAATAGCGGAGCAGCAAGGAGATTCCCTTCATAGCGTAGCCGCCATATAACCCAGCCCTTTTTTCGTAACAATCGCTTCTTCCAGATGAAAAATTGCAAGTTTTTGACGAAGCCGGGTAATATTCGCTGTCAGCGTATTGTCGTTGACAAAGTGTTCATCATCCCACAGCTTGCGGATCAGATCCTGGCGTGAGATGACTTTATCCTTGGCTTTGACAAGCACAACCAGAATGAAAAATTCGTTCTTGGTCAGGATTACGTCTTGCCCCTCCTTACGGAGCAGACCGCGTTTCATATCAAGGATCGTGCCGTTCCATTCCATCAGATCGTCCGCTTCTTCTCTGTAATCATAGGTCCGGCGAAGAATTGCCTTAATATGTGCCAGCAGGACGTCCATATGAAACGGCTTTTGGATATAATCATCCGCCCCCATGTTCATCGCCATCACCATATCCATAGGATGATCCCGCGAGGACAGGAAGAGTATCGGTACTTTCGACACCGCCCGGATCTCACGGCACCAGTGAAATCCGTCATACATCGGGAGCTGGATATCAATAATGACCAGTTGGGGCTGTACTTGAATATAGGTAGACATCACATCATCGTACCGTTCCGGTCCGGTTACATGAAAAGACCATTGCTCTAATCTGTCCTTAAGTGCACGAAAAATCGCCGCATCATCTTCTATAATAAAAATAGTAAGATTCAAAGCAGTTCAATCCTTCCCGGGTTCCCGTGCTTCCCCCATCATACCATTAAGGAAGCAGCATCGTGAACATCAGTGCGGCCAGTTCCTGCTTGTTAATTGCCCGCTGAGAGCCGTAATCGAACACACCATCCACTTCTGTTACCTCAGGCCCGTGAAGCTTCCAGGCTACCACAGAACGGACGGCATCCGCAGCCCATTTCGATGTGCCTGGCGCCAGTACCGCTGTAGAATCCGGCACACGGATTCCAGTTACCGTCAGCAAGCGGTAACAAATAGCCGCGGCCTCCTCCCGGAGAATCGGACGGTCCGGTTCAAATAGGCCGTTCCCCGTCCCAGTCAACATGCCAGCCTCAACAGCGGCTTGTATATCTTTTCGATACTCAGAATGTCCAGTGTCCTTGAAGAGGTCTGGGTTAGAGGACCCGGGAATGCTCCACATCGCATTGAAGGCATGAATGAATGCTCCGCGGCTGACGGTTTGGAGCGGCTGAAACGGCTGAGTCAAATCATCTGTCAAGAAGCCGAGTGACTTGAGGCTCAGAATATAGCCCGCATAGGGATGATCTGCACTAACATCCGGGAAGGTGGATAGTTGCACAGGGATTTTCGCTGCATAGCTATACAGATTAGTATATTTCATATAAGTGATATGGCCGTCAGCATCCATCTGGAATGCTAGCGGATTGCCCTCATTATCCAAGAACAACAGATCGTCAATCTGCTGCAGCGTGTGGCTGCCAAAAACGTCGCTAACCTTCAGCGTGCCATTGCCGGTCACTTCGACCCTGGTCATTAATTTGATCCGTAAATCGGAGTATAACCCTGCGAATTTGGCAAGGGTATCAACAGACTGCGACTTGCCACCCTTGGTTTCGTAAGTGGGTTCGCCCTTCGCATAATAATGATCCATAAATGCGGTAAACAGGTCGTTACGCAAATCCTGATTGGTATTATACGTGATAAAAACACCTGTCTTCCGGTCGGGAAGAAGCCACAACAGCGAACTATAGCCCATAATATCGCCACCTTTGGAGATTACAAGCTCACCATTTGTCTTGGACGGAATCACTGGCGATTCGAAGCCGTAGGTCGTATCCGGCAAGTCAGGATGGATAGCCATGTGATAGGAAGACATGGCCTTTACCGATTCAGGAGACAGAATCACCGTACCATTCGCCGCCCTCCCCCCGTTCAGAAATGCTGTCATAAAAAGCGCCATATCGGAAGCGCTGGATAGCATGCTGCCCTCCGGCCATTCACTGGGTGAAAAACCATACACCGGGATAGGGCTGCCCGATTCGTCGTAAGAAGGGACAAGCCTCCGGGTCAAATCCTTAGTCATGCCAAAGCTGCTTGAGTTCATGCCGAGCGGGCCAAACAGATGCTTTTGCATATAGCTCCCGAAAGGTTCTCCGCTTACCTGCTGGACAATATAACCTTGCAGCCGCGAAGCGAAATTATCATACATATAGGCCGTTCCCGGTTTGCGGATCACTGGGGGAAACACGTCGAAGATGCTTTCTTTTAAGGATACCGGCTGCTGGGAGGGGTTGGTCAAATAGCTGGCATCCGAAGGTTCACGTACTTCAAATCCTGTAGTATGCGTTAACAGATTCTCTATCGTTACAGGGGTATCGAATGGATTCGTCACCTTGTAGCCGTCCAGGTATTTTTCAATATTGTCCTGAAGGGAGAGTTTCCCCTGATCGACAAGCTGCATAATGGCCGTAGCCGTGAATACTTTGGAGACGGAGCCGATCCGAAATGTATCCTTCATCCCCGCTTCCTCCGGCTTCAAGGCTGGAGCTGAAATCCCGTAGTTTTTGGACAAAAGCACATTACTGCCCTGAACAACGGATACCGCAGCATTCCCGGCTTTTCCCTTAACTGCATCCCGGGCAAAAAAAGCGTCGAGAAATGCCTTCAATTCCTTCGCATCCTGAGGTCCGCCGGTATAATCTCCCTTGGAATTCCTGCCGGATAATGCATTCTGCTGGACGGAGGCCGGCGAGTCAGGTTGAGATTGCTGCGTCGCAGCCCCTGCTTCCCCGGCAAAACTCAGCATCAGCACAGCGGTTAGGCAGCAGCACGTACGGTATATTCGTTTCCTATTCTGGTTCAAACCTGATCCTCTCCTTGCTTCTCTCAAATTTGGGGTTAACCCAATCAGAACGAACAAGCCGTTCCAACACACTAATTGTATGGCCCGGAACCCATACTGTCGTGCGATTCAGATGATAGACATGAGCGGGATCGTGACATTGTTGTCACTTTGGAATACGAGTTGGGTGATTATGTATTAACTCGGGTCATCTATTTAGTCCGTCCGGTTATTCACTGCGGTTTTCTTATAAAGATTCTCAAACGGGGACTCTGTGCATAGCACCCCCAGCTCATAACCGTTTTCCCCTTGCTCCCGCATGTTCTCTGCAAATTTGGCGACCGTATTCAGGACTCTTGTGCTCTGCACCGGATAATCGCCCACAGAGCTTTCTGCTGACAGCATCACAGCATCAGTCCCGTCGATTACTGCCTGAGAGACATCGGTTACCTCTGCACGTGTTGGAACCGGATGTTCGACCATGGATTGCAGCATTTGGGTAGCAGTGATTACATAGGTCTTTGATTGCTTGCACTCGCGAAGAATGGCTTTCTGAATGAAGGGGATTCGCTCAAAAGGCAGCTCAACGCCAAGATCTCCGCGTGCAATCATGATACCGTCAGACGCCTCCATGATGGATGAGAAATTCTGTATCGCTTGAACGGTTTCGATTTTGGAAACAAGGCCCGGCTGGCTATATTTCCCCAGTCCAGCAACATACGCCCGGATTTCCTCCAGATGCGACGCTTCCCGGATAAAAGAACAAGCGATCCAATCCACATGATGCTCCAGCAGGAACTCAAGATCCTGTTTGTCTTTTACAGTTATGGCCGGCAAGCGGATTTTCGTTCCCGGAAGGTTGACGCCTTTATGGCTGCCGATCATTCCACCAACGATAACCTTTGTAGTAACCCTTCCCGGATGCTTATCCGTCACCTCAAGCTTCACTTCACCGTCATTGATCAAGATGGAAGCACCTTGTACAATATCTTCCATCACGACAGGATGATCGAGCGCTGCCCGCGCTTGCCCTCCCGGTTCATCTGACTGATCAAGGATAAACGTGTGGCCCTCCTCCAATCGAACGGGCTCCCCCTTCACGCTCATCAGACGGATTTTCGGTCCCTGCAGGTCACCCATAATCCGCACGGACTGGCCCGATTCGGCGGCGGCGGCTCTCAATACTTCAATAACCCGTCCATGCTCTTCATGGCTCCCGTGTGACATATTCAGCCGTGCGATGGTCATACCGCTCAGGAGTAATTCCTTGAGAACAGCGGGGGAAGAACTTGCCGGGCCTATCGTGCAGATCAAATCAATACTCAATTGAATTCAACTCCCATATCATATTGGCATTCATACCTCATTCTCTAGTTTGCATTGTTCGTTTATTCTAACTAAACTATACATGATTGCACACCACTGCCATTCACTTTACGAAGGAAAGGGGACACATTCATGAATACGAAACAATTGGACCGGATTCACACAGGAAAGGGTTTTATTGCGGCTTTGGATCAAAGCGGAGGAAGTACTCCAAAAGCTCTGCTGCAATATGGCATTCAGGAAGACCGCTATTCCAATGAAGAAGAGATGTTTGCATTGGTGCACGAGATGAGAACACGTATTATCAAGAGCCCTGCATTTGATTCCAAGTACATTTTGGGAGCTATTCTTTTTGAGAATACGATGGATCGTTTCATTGACGGGCAAGCCACTGCCGATTATCTTTGGGATCAGAAAGGCATTGTGCCTTTTTTGAAAATCGACCAGGGCCTGGCCGAGCCTGAAAACGGGGTTCAGCTCATGAAACCCATTCCCGGCCTGGATGACCTTCTGAAGCGCGCTGTCCAGAAACATATCTTTGGAACCAAGATGCGCTCACTGATTAAGGAAGCGAACCCGGCCGGCATACAAAAAGTTGTAGAGCAGCAGTTTGCCGTCGCCCGCCAAATCGCCAGTGTTGGCCTGGTGCCGATTATCGAACCGGAAGTGGATATCCATAGTAAGGATAAACAACAAGCGGAGAAGCTTTTAAAACAAGCGATCTCTACCCAACTAGCCGCTCTGGATAAAGACGTGAAGGTTATGCTTAAACTTTCCATACCGACAGAGGACAATTTCTACAGTGATTTCATTGAAGATCCGCATGTGGTACGGGTCGTTGCATTGTCAGGCGGCTATACTCAATCGGAGGCCAATGACAAGCTGGCCCGTAACCATGGACTGATTGCCAGCTTCTCCCGGGCATTATCACAAGGGCTCAGCGATCAGCAAACCGACGAAGAGTTTAGCACCATGCTCGCACAATCCACCCAGGCCATCTACGAAGCATCTATTACTTAAGGGAGAAATAGGAAGACCCCTGAGCTTTTTTCAGCTCAGGGGTCGTTTTTAAGCTTGACGCCGTTGTAAACCTTGTGGTCTGAATTAGCCCAGCTTAGCGATAACTGCTTGGGTGACCGCTACGGTTGACTGCGGATTTTGACCCGTAATCAGGTTGCCATCCACCTCGTAATGAGAAGTCCAATTCGGCGCAGCCACATAGATAGCACCTAGATCACGCAGCTTGCTTTCGAGCAGGAACGGCAGATGCTTATCGAGCGTCGTATCCGCCTCCTCACGATCTGTAAAAGCATTTACACGTTTACCGGCCACAAGGGGTTGACCAGAAGACAAAGTAGCTCCAACCAGCCCTGCTGGCCCGTGACATACGGCAGCTACAATCTTATCTGCTTCATAGAAATCACGCAGCAATTTCTGAAGGGCCTGATTATCAGGCAGATCGTACATCGTTCCGTGACCACCCGGTAAGAAAATAGCATTAAAGCCCTCGGCGGATACTTCATCAAGCTTTGTTGTGTTCTCCAGATATTTTTCGGCATCCAAAATTTCCTTGAGTGTATTCTCATCCACACTGCCAGGATCGACTGGTGCTTTTCCTCCAAGCGGGCTTGCCACTAAAATCTCATACCCTTGGTTAGTAAATCCCATATAGGCTTCGGCAAATTCGGACAACCAAATACCAGTCGGTTTGCCTGCATGAATTTCCGTATGATTAGTTACGACGATCAACACTTTTTTTGCCATTATAATTGCCTCCAATACACTATTTTTCTGCCTCCTTCATTCTAATTCCGTTAATAGTATAAAACAAATTATGAAATAGTAGATTATAAATAAATATACTTATAGATCGAATAAATACTAGCCGTGCTCTCTACTCACTTTCACGTATGATTGTCATCATCTCATGAATCTGTGGCAGTTGTTTATCTTTTAGTTTATAGGCGAAAAACAACTCATTGTTCACTCTTAATTCCGGAAAAAGAACTTTTATTTTCTCTTCATCCAGATTTCTTAACAGATAGGTTGGAAGCACACTAAGACCCATTCCATTCTCGATAGCCTTTAGAATCATATGCAGATTAGGAATGATATGGATCGGCCTGATTACAGGGCGTTTCTTAAAGTGCTCTCTCCAAATCCTTCTGATTATAGGTAAATCAAGCCCATAGCTAATCCAGTTTTGCGATGAGAGCCAACCTTCACTATGCTCCAGACTATCTATATCCGGTATCTTGTAATGCATAGGGGCAACAATAACAAATTCTTCATCCATAAAAGATTGATACTCAATACCTGGGGTAGGAACTTTTTGCGAAGTTACAATGAGGTCTAATTTATCTTCCTTCAGCAGCTCCAGCAATTGATCAGCGGTTCCCAAATTTGAAATGACCGAACTATTGGATTTATGCAGCTGAGGAAGTACTTTTTCAGTATAAAATTCATGTGCCGTCCCTAATTTAATAAAGGTGAGCGTAGGTAAGGAAGCCATTTTAAAATTCATCGTGGTCTCCTCGAGCGATTCGATAAGCGGAGCCAGCTGTGAATATAACTGCTTCCCCCGTTCCGTTGGAACTATTTTCCTCGAAGTTCTATTGAACAACACTTCACCCACCTCAGCTTCCAAGGAGGCCAAGTGCTGGCTCATTGCCGGTTGCGTCATCATCCGCACTTTTGCTGCTTCGGACACAGAGTTGGACTTATAAATCATGCAAAAGCTCCTGTACCACTCAAAATCAATCATTTCTTATAGCTCCTTTGCTTCAAGCAATCTATATCGTTGACGGATTGTATTTGACCTGGGTCTTGGATATAAAAATAAACTCCAGTATTCTTACCGTCAACATCAATTTTACAAACCGGCCAAATCAACTTATGATTGAACCTATGTTCAAGAGATCAACATCCTTATACGAATCTGGCTGAAATGAAGGGGGAATATAAATCTATGAAATTGAGCCTGAATTGGATTACGCTTAGGGTACACAATCTGGAAGCTTCCCTTGATTTCTATCACAGGATTCTGGGTCTTTCGGTTGAACGCAGGTTTGAGAGCAGAGGAAGACAAATTGTCATGTTAGGTACAGGAGAGGGACAACCGAAGATCGAGCTGATTCAGGGAGATGAGACAGTTCTGAAGCCCGAGTGCGGTGTCTCTGTTGGTTTCGAGGTGGCGTCGCTGGATGAGGCAATCGATCATTTGACGAGCCAGGGCATTCCGTTAGCACGCGGACCGATCATGCCTAACCCTCACCTAAGGTTCTTGTATGTTCTTGATCCGGACGGCTTCGAGGTACAGCTAGCGGAGCACATTTAGAGCAGCAACCCTTTACTTATTGATTTCCATTGCACTCAAAAAGAAAAAGACTGCCTTCACCATGAAGTGCGGTCTTTTTCCAAGTAAGCGATATAAATCACTACGCCTTGCTATCGGTTTTTTTCAAGCGGTTTAGCACTACTCATAGTGTTAACTCTCAAATAAGGCTTCGAACCGTTTCTGCATTTCTTCCGGGTTTACGACTTCAATAGTAGTGTAGATCATCCAATAATGTCCGAACGGATCCTTTACACTTCCCGCTCGATCACCATAGAATTGATCTGTCATCGGATTAACAATAATCGCTCCAGCCGCAACCGCCTGTTGAAACACCGTATCCGCATCGTCGACCTGCAGCTGGATACCCACCGTTGTGTTCCCCATAGTTTCCGGACCGAGAATGCCATATTCAGGATATTCCCCTGCAAGGGATATTTTAGCACCGCCGATTGTAATTTCAGCATGAGCCACTTTACCTCCCGGCTCCGTCAAGCGATAATGCTCCACTGCACCAAAAGCTTCCTTATAAAATCCAATCGCCTCAGCAGTATTCTTAATCCATAGGAATGGAGTTGCTGTATTCATTATTGACACCTTCCTTTTCTCTAAATATGTAACTAATCCATCTCAATGAATATCCTAACGGACCTCCCCATATGTGTATAGTAAAAAATTGAACCTTTATTTAATGATTGACCGGCCTTCCGCTATTAGCTAAGTATCCCAACATGATTATGATGCCTGTCTTGTCTTGAGAAATAATCTGTTGGATTGAGGCTGGAGAACGCTTGAAAATCTTTAATAAAATGCATCTGATCATAATATCCGCAAGCCATAGCGACATCTAGCCAATTGACGTTCTTAGCCTGGTCTATTTGGTTTAATACCTCCTGAAAGCGGCGAAGACGACAGAAGAGCTTAGGAGTCAACCCCACTTCTTCTTTAAAAATCTGAATAAATCTCCTATGGCTTATACCAATTTGTCCAATCACATCTGAGAGGGGTCTTTTTAAAGGCAAGCTCAGAAATTCGTTAAGCGCAAAGTGAACTACCGGATGCTGTATCAGAGGTTGTGAAGCCAGCTTAATAAGGCTTTTCTCCAACTGCTGGAACTTTTCATCCACCGTTTTGGTTAAAAGCAACTTCTCATGCATATCATGGGCTTGTACTCCCCACAATGCATCCAGGGATACATGAATATTATGTACTTCATCCACTGGCATTTTAAGAAATGGATAAACACCGCCTGGTTTGAAGTGTACTCCCAAAACTGTAGACTTCACAGAAGTATCAATGATGAAAGACTTCGAATGTGGCCCACAAATAACAGAGCTGCCATATGCCCTCACCAGGCCTTTATTTTCCCGGTCTAATAGGTTAATCTTCCCCCCACTCAAGTTGAACACAAGTTCAATCGAACCATCCGGCAGCGTAAGTTCCTGCGAATAAGGTGAGGTATAGCCTTCGAAATACCAAAAAAAATCCACAAAACCTGACAAAGGAGCTTGTGGAATATAAGTGCATAACAGCATGGCGTTTACCTGACAGGAGCTATGGACATTAATCCATGTAGCCGCTCCACCCTCTCTTTGGCTGCATTCTCTCATAGATCTAATATAACCTTTTCCTTCCATTTCAAAAAGCATTTCAACGAAGTAAATCTCCCCGATAAAATCATGAATTCCTATACGTTATCACCTATAGGATGAATAATCCCCCGGGCAAGTTTGGTTATAAAACAAACTCTCTGTTGTAACATCCATTCCTTGGAAATATACTTAACGTAGTTATTTTGAGAGCGCTTTAGTTAGAGCGGTCCACTTCGCATACGTAAAAATAGATAAGGAGGCATATATCATATGCTGTATACACCAGGAGTTACCGACTGCTCACCGGCAGAGGCAGGTTACGACACTTCAAGAATTGAGGTTTTGAATGCCCATTTCCAGACCCTGATCGATCAAAAAAAGATCCAGGCCGCATCTTACTGCGTCTCCAGGTATGGAAAGACATTTATGCAAGGGGCTATGGGACCGCTCTCTTTCCGGGAAGATAGGGCGGATCCGCTTTTACCAACAACCGTTCATAATATCGCGTCCATTACTAAAGCCATTACCTCAGTTGCTATCGCCAAGCTTGTGGAGGACGGTATTCTCCGGTTTGACATCCCGGTTGGCGCCATACTTGAACCGTTGAATGTGGCCCCGTTTGATAAAATCGATATCTATAGCCTTCTGACCCATACCTCGGGCCTGTTTCCCGACTGTGCAGGGAGCATCCCCTATCATAAGTCTTATTGGCAGCTCATTGAAGAGTATTTCGAAAAATATACCCCTGAGGACGGTGATCCCGACTGGATCACAGCCGCGCTGAGCTGCGGGGTCAATAAAAAATTAGGCGAAGAATGGCAATATTGCTCCTTCGGCTTCTGCCTGCTCGGAGAAATTATTAAAAAAGTGACCGGTGTAACCGCTGAGCAGTACATAGAAGAGCAAATCCTGAAGCCTCTGGGTATGAAGGACACGGTTTGGGAACTGACGCCCGAATTGGCCAAACGCGCTATTATAAGAAATGAAAGACATGAAAAGCGGCTGAACGATCGAATCAACGGTAATCAGCCTGAAGACTCGCAAATGGAACAGCTGTGGGATACGGTTTCCAAAACCGGGGGAGGCCTGGCCTCTACACCCGCTGACCTCATCCGGTTCGCCAACATGCTCCTGGGCATGGGAACCCTGGGCGATACCCGTATTGTCGGCCGCAAAGCAGTCGAAAAAATCACAACCCGCACCCTGCACGGGGTTCCCGATTACTGCTGGGGTAACGATGTCAAAGACCGGAGCTACGGCATTGGTCTCGATATGAGAAGAGGCCCTGCCTTCCTCTACTCAGAGACCAGCTATTTCCATGAAGGTGCGGGAGCCTGCTGCATGGTCATTGACCCTACAGAACAGCTCGCTGCCGTATGGTTTGTGCCTTTTGTCGGTGATAATTGGTACGCGGAAGGCTTGTTCAATGTAACCAATATCATTTGGTCAGGACTGATCTAATGAACAGCTTGAAGCACAATTGGCTGATTTGCCGGACGGTAGCGGGCGTGACCTACAAAGAGTGGAGTGCTTACCGCACTCATTCTATGGTGTCCGTTATCGTCGGCCCTGTATATTTTATGGTGCAATATTTCATCTGGACGGCGGTATATGGAGGTCATTCTTCGCTCGGCGGCATGGCACTCCCCGAGATGATCCGCTACTTTGGGGCTACTGCGCTTATCGGTTACCTGATCATGGATTTTGCCGACTGGAACTTATCTATGCTTGTGCGTACCGGTAAATTTCTCACCTTTCATTTGCGCCCGATTCATCACCGTTCGTTCGCATTATTTCAGAAACTCGGCCATCGGTCTTTAGGCTTCCTGTTTGAATTTTTGCCGTGCCTTCTGATCTTTATTTTTATTTTTGGAGTAGATATGCGTCCGGCAAGCCTTCCATGGACTTTTCTGTCGGTGCTGCTTGCCTTTCTAATGAATTTTTATGTGAACTACATGATTGGCCTGACTTCATTTTGGCTTGTCCAGTCGAGCGGAATACGAAGCGCGTTTATGCTGGTGTCGGGTATTTTTTCGGGTGCGCTTATTCCGCTTGATTTCTTTCCGCACTCGCTGCAGGTGATCCAGTTCTTCCTGCCGTTTCAGTACATGGCTTACCTGCCGGCAATGGTGTTCACCGGCCATTATTCTCTTGGAGGCCTTGAGCTATCCATACAGCAAGCTGTAGGTATGCAGGCCATAGCAGTGCTTATTACGTTCGGATTGAACGAGCTCGTTCGCCGCCAGGCTATGAAGCAGTTTACCGCTGTCGGTGCGTGAATGACCCCATGAAAGGACAGTTCTTACCATGAAACGCTATCTGGATGTTTACAAGCAGTGTATGTATTCAGCTGCGCAATCCGCTGTGGCCTATCGCATGAATTTTATCGTCAGCAGCCTGATCACACTTGTCGGCAACATTTTATTTCCGCTGGTGACCCTGCTTATTTACCGGGCGGGAACCAGCTTTCCCGGCTGGAGCTTGTATGAGGTGTTGCTAATTCAATCTGTATTCACCATGTCCAGCGGGCTTTCAAGTGTTATTTTTGGCGGCGTTCTATGGACTACCATGTCGCATGTCCGTGAGGGAAGCTTCGAGGTTATTCTTCTTAAGCCGCTAAATCCGCTGTTTTATATTGTTGCGACTACATTTTCTACTGACAGTATCGGCTTGTTACTGGGCGGGATATCTCTATTTATATTCTCTGCTGCGCATGCAGGCGCTATTTCGGCCTTGTACTGGCTGCAGTTCGCCGGATTATTCATCGCAGGGACAGCTGTCCTGGCAGGATTATCCCTAATAATGGCCGCTATGTCCTTCAAATGGGTAGGCAATTCGAGAATCTCCGAGCTTGCCGACAGTGTGCTGCACATTGGAAAATATCCATTGCCCATTTTCCCGAAGGCTGTGCAGGCGGTAGCCTCGATGATCATTCCGGTGGGGATGATAGGCTTCTTCCCTGCCTCTGCTCTTCTTGGACGGGCGCAGGCCAGCGATTTCGCGGCTATTCTGCCGTGCTTCTTATTCCTGGCGGCGGGAGTATGGATTTATCGGCATATGATCAGATTGTACGAGGGGGTAGGCGGATGATGCCGGTTATTGATGTGAAGCATTTAACCAAAACTTATAAAACCTACAAGCGTGGCGCAGGTATGGGCCAGACCTTCAAGAGCTTCTTCCAGCGCGAAGAAGTCATGGTCCACGCGGTCAACGATATCAGCTTTGCTATTGAGCAGGGAGAAATTTGCGGCATCCTGGGTCCCAACGGGGCAGGGAAATCAACGGCAATCAAAATGCTCTGCGGAGCACTGTATCCTACAAGCGGGGAAATTCAGGTGCTTGGTTATTCGCCTGCCCGGGACAGAAAGCGCTATGTCGGCAAAATTGGAGCCGTATTCGGTCAGAAATCCCAGCTTATCTGGGATATTCCCCCTATCGACAGCTTTAACATGAACAGAGCAATCTACGGGATCGCCACTCCGGATTTTAAAAGCCGTCTGGAAGAGCTAACGGAGCTGCTGGATATTGCCCATGTGATCGAAAAGCCCACTCGAGTGCTGTCTCTTGGCGAACGCATGAAATGCGAATTCGTCATGGCTATGCTGCACCAGCCGGATATTTTATTCCTCGATGAGCCTACCATCGGGCTGGATGTGATTGCCAAGGTCAAAATCCGCGAATTCGTTCACCAGATGAACAAAAAGCAGAATATGACATGTATCCTGACCACTCATGATCTTGAGGATGTGGAGGAGCTCGCGCACCGGGTCATAGTCATTAACCACGGAGAGAAGGTTTTTGATGATTCGCTTCAGCGGTTGAAGCTTTTCCTGGGTGAGAAGAAACGGGTCAGTTTTACTTTTTCGGAGTCCGTACAGGGCACCGTCTTCGACAATGCCTATACCAAGGTAATCGATAGGCCTTCCGATTTTCAAATTACGCTTGAAGTGGATACGGCCTATATCTCAATCAGCGATTTCCTAGAAGATATCTCCCGGAAGCACCGGTTCTCCGACATTTCGGTCAAGGAGCTCCCGATCCAGCAGGTGGTTATGAATATTTATGAGAATGCAGGGGGTTATTAGACCATGAGTGTTGAATTTAAAAAAGTGAGCGACTTTAGCCGGGGAATACTCTTTGAATTATTGACAGATGCGTACTCATTTGATCGCAGATATGAACAAAGCTGTACATCTGATTGGCAGGATTTTGATAACTTTTTCTTTGACCATTTAGAAATTGCTGATAAATATGGGCTTATCACAACACTAAATGATGAAGCTATCGGATTTGTTTCATGGGACCCGAGAAATATGCCTGAGTATGCGGAAATTGGCCATAATTGCATTACGTCAAAACATAAAGGCAAAGGTTATGGTAACATGCAGCTTCAAGAAGCGGTCAATAGAATTCTCCAACATGATGTGAGAAAAATTATTTTATTCACGAATGATGACCTAATCCCAGCTCAACGAATGTATGAGCGTGTCGGATTCGTAAAAGATCAAAAAAGAGAGAATCATAATGTTGCAAATATTGCGGGTGAACGCATAGATTATGTATATTTTGTAAAGTGAGAATAGTGTTTGTCATTACTAAATTACTAATCCTCTCTCCCAAGATTTCCCATATTCTGCTATGCTAATATAATCACATAGAAGAAGCAGGAGGCGGAATTTTGAATGGATGCATTTCAATATGAGCTTACTTCAGAGACGAATATCAATCTGAAATATGAGTATGGAGGCGAATACTTCACGTTCAGCCTGTATCGGGATGACAGAGGATGGGTTCTTCACCCCTTTGACGGTATCCTCCTGAGGAATCAGGCGATGTGTGCTCTTGTCGCACAAGAGTTGTTCAAGCACAAGCCTTTTCAGGTCATGCTGGCGAAAGAAGGTATTCTCTTCACCGATATACGTTCCACGGTTAACCTTGATAATGTGAACACTCCGATTGCCGCACGCAATGAGCGGGAGCCTTACGATAACGATAACCCGGCTGATGACCTGATGGAATTTGTTCAGCAGCACTCGGTTGAAGAGGTCATTGATTACGAATGTAGCCTTATCGGAAGTCGCATCTCCTTTTATAGAGAAATCCTGCAGCGGATGTTCATGGACAATTTGGGTCCCTCGGATCCTGAATTCCAAAAGGTACAGGATATTGTCCGTATTTACGAACAGTCCTTGGATATGTTATCCAGTCTGAATGGTCCGAATCTCGACGCCGGAAGACGCGGCAGATAATAACCTCTCCAGGTTTTGTCCAGGTTCTACTAATCTTTTGAAAGGCTGGTTCTAATGACATTTGAGCTAATAAAGGGACAAAAATGCAACTTAACAAAAGACGATCCACTCCTTACCCGTATTATAGTAGGAATGGGCTGGCACAATACAAGATCTGAGGTTGAGGTTGATTTTTCTGTGTTTTTGCTTACGTCGTCCCAGACTGTCTCTAAAGATGAGGACCTTATTTATTATGGTAATCCTTCTACTTCGAACCAATCCGTAGCTATATTGCCGTCCGATCAAAGAGTCTGCTCGGGGTTAGCCGATAACACACAGATCGCTGTCGAGCTCAGTCAAATCCCTGCAGACTACGAACGGATTGCATTTGCACTAACGATATATGAAGGTGAGAAACGGCTGCAAAACTTCTCGCTATTGGGCGATGTGTATTTACGGATCGTCAACGCTGCTGATGGAATGGAACTTTTGCGCTACAAGCTTGGTAAAGCCTTTTCGGTAGAGACCGCCATTGTTGTAGGAGAAATCTATAGATATCATAATGAATGGAAATTCAGCGCTGTGGGTTCCGGATATGCAGGAGGCTTAGCTGCCTTATGTAAAAGTTATGGGATACAGGTCAACAACATCCTCCCGTCAGTTCAACCCGTCAGCCCAGTAATTCAATCGCAGCAGTCCCCCCCCTCTCTCCCAGAGCTGCGGTCACGGCCTAAGACGGCGGGCCATTTGCCCCCCTCTTCACCAGCATCACCTTCAGCCGCTCCTTTAAATCTCAATACCATCCTGCTTAAGAAACGCGGGGAGGTGATCAATCTCCAGAAAGGGACTGAATCCCTGGGCGAGATCCTGATCAATCTCAACTGGTATCAAAAAAAATCATCGGGATGGTTCGGAAGTAAAGGAATCGACCTTGACCTTGGTTGTCTGTTTGAATTAAAAAATGGCATTAAGGGCTCTGTCCAAGCACTCGGTGAATCCTTCGGAAGCTTGAACAGGCCGCCTTACATCTCCCTGGACGGGGATGACCGCACCGGATCCATAGCCACGGGCGAGAATCTGCGGATCAATGGCCATTACCTTTCCGAAATCAGCAGAATTGTGATCTTTGCTTTTATCTATGAAGGCATCACGAACTGGTCTGAGGCTGACGCCATTGTAACCATTAAGCAGCAAGGCGGACCAGAAATCGAGGTCCGGCTGGATGAGCATAACAATCATAAGGGGATGTGTGCCATCGCTATGATCCGTAATCAGAAGGATGAGACCTTCAGCGTGGAGAGACTCGTAGAATATTTCGCCGGGCACCAGGAATTGGATCAGTATTATAACTGGAATCTGAGATGGGAAGCCGGCAGCAAATAGTGACTCTTTTCATTTTAGATTGAATTCATAAAATTGTTCGCGTTACAAGACGTAGGTTGTGAAGCACACGCCGCTCTCATACAATGCCTGCCTGAATAATACTTCGGGAGGTATTGTTTTGAGGCGGTTTTTTTGTGGGATACATTAAATTGGGGTTTATGAATTAAGAAGGAGTTCGGTATGTCGCGATTTGAGCAGCAGTACGGGGAATGGTTAAGAAGCAATCTCGAGAATGAGAGCAACCACAGGCGCAGAGAATTACTTGGCAAAGGCTTAGGTCACGGAACAGTTGAGTTCCTCCGCACGGTATGGTTCGCGTGGGGTTGGGGTTGGCGGTGTCAGTTCCATTATTGAGCGTCCGCATTGGACGGTAGCAATTGCCTGTAGCAGTGGGCGGCAATAGTGGGCGGTTGCCGTTGACGATTGTCATTGACGGTTGCAGGTCTGTAATCTCCCCACTCCACTCCATTCACTGCATAACCATCCCGCTTCCCGAAACTGCAAAATTACGGCATCTCTGCCGTTATTTTCTGTGATGGACTCTCAGGGGCTCGAACCCTGGACAAATAGATTAAGAGTCTCCTGCTCTACCATCTGAGCTAAGAGTCCATGTGATTCAGCACCCTCGTTCAATAGGGTATCGCAGTCGCACGGGAGCTTCTGGATAAAATCATCGGCGTAGGAAAAACAAAAGATCCGTTGCCAAATCTGGACGGACCTTTTGTTACTACTTGGGCATCGTTTTATTTGAACCGCTGGGCTTGCCTTGAGGGCATGATGGTTAGTTCCGGAATGCTGACATGCTCAGGCTGCTCCAATGCATAGAGTGCCGCCTCAGCAACATCATCGGGATGTAACGGCAGGACTTTCGAAGCAAACGCGCGTATTTCATCCTCGGAATACCCGGCCACCTGAGAAAATTCCGTTGCCACCGCCCCGGGCTGAATCGTCGTAACGCGAATCCCCTGATCGATTGTCTCCAAACGTAATGCAGACGCTATGGCGTTAACGCCGTATTTGGTAGCGCTGTATGGACCTCCTCCGGCAATCACTTCCTTGCCGGCAATGGAGGAGATGATGATGACATCTCCCTTGCCCTGACCCAGCATTGGCGGAAGCCCGTAGTGCAGCGTCAACATTAGACCGTGTACATTCGTCCTGTACAGCTCCTCCCATCTTTCCAGATCCACTTCTACCAAAGGACTTCGATACCCGAATCCGGCATTGGCAACTATAATATCAAGACGGCCCCAGCGATTAATCGTTTCATTGACCACATGCTGTACTTCTTCAGCCTTTTGAATATCAGCAGGTACCGCCATAACCTCGTACAATCCCTCTTTTTGCAATTCCTGTACCAGCTCATCCAATCGATCCCGTCGACGTGCCACTACAGTCACATGGGCGCCGTGCTTTACCAGTTTTCTGGCGATCGATGCCCCGATTCCGCTGCTAGCGCCTGTCACCAAGGCCACTTTGCCGGACAGACTCTCCTTCTCATTCCAAGATAGCTCCAAATCATCCAGATTCATTTCGCACCCTCCCAGATTCCAACCTTATTTTGTTAAAAGCACACGATGAACGCCCTTGCTGCCTCCGGGTGCCGTTCCTATATATAAATATCCATTATGGCTTGTAGCCGTAGTTACGCCATACAGTTTGCCTTCCTGATCATGCTAGCTTCCGATAAACTCTCCCTGCGGACTGAACTCCCCAGCAAGCCCATGCTTCGCCGGTGAGCTTGCGCCTCCAATGTCATTTTTGAGAGACTTTAGATTTGGACTACGATTTTACCAAAATATTGCTTTCCTTCAGCCAAGAGCGCGAATGCTTCTCCAATTCGATCTAGAGGGAATACACAGTCGATGACGGGATGTAAACGATGATGGGCAATCGCTCGATTCATCTTTTCAAAGTGATCCCGGTTGCCGACTTGACTGCCGCGCACCGTTGCGGCTTTATGCAAGATACTGGAGACATCGTATTCCGCAATGGTCAAGCCCGATAAGAACCCGACCATACTCACGGTCCCACCTGTACGAAGTGCATTTATGGATTTCCCCATCGTTGCCGCTCCTCCAACATCCAGAACATGGTCGACGCCGCCAGTCAACTCTAACGCTGCCTTATCCCAATCAGGAACCTCCGAATAGTTGATCGTTTGCCATGCGCCAAGAGCTTTTGCTCGTTCCAGCTTGTCGTTGCTGCTCGACGTGATGATGACTCGTGCTCCGGCCATAAGCGAGAATTGTAGCCCGAAGATGGAGACACCGCCTGTTCCTTGCAGCAGCACAGTATCACCCGCTTGCAAACCACCGTATTCGATTAGCATGCTCCATGCGGTTAATGCCGCGATCGGCAGGGTGGAGGCCTCCTCATAAGTGAGGTGATCGGGAATAGGGACGACTCCGTCTTCATGTAGCACGACATACTCGGCCGCTACTCCATTCAACGGACCTCCCAGACTTTCTTCTAACACCCCTGGTCTTGGGTTGCCGCCAATGAAGCGCTGTTGAAAATTACCTGCTACTCGTTGTCCGACCTGAAATCTGGTTACTTCTGGGCCAATGGCTACAATTTCTCCCGCTCCGTCTGATAATGGAATGAAGGGAAATTTGACTTCGATCGGCATTAATCCGCCGAGGACCACTAAATCCCGATAATTGAGAGAAGCTGCCCTCATACGGATCAGCACCTCCTTAGGACCTGGCGTTGGTTTGTCGAGTTCCGTCATGGTTAATTCCTCAAAGCCGAAGCCGTTTGTCAGTTGTATAGCTTTCATCATATTTTCCTCCCTGCAAGATAAAATTACTATGTTATAATATAGAAACACCGTTACCGTTGCTCAGAAGTAATTTTCGATTCTTATGAAAGTTAAGTACCACGCATTTACGGTAACGATGTTTCCTATCGGTATCATTGTACCCACCCGATTTTAGAAAGTCAATATGATCTTTGAGCCTCCATCGTTTTATAGACTAGTGAAGGACAACTGTATACAATTCCTGCTAAGATGCCTCCTCCAATACGAACACACGAAAGTTGAAAACCTACCAAGAAGTTCGCATGCAAAATACTGAAAATCTCCACAAGCTCGTTGTTGATGCTGCGGCAACCAATAATGAATTGCTCAACAAAATTCAATTACAGCTTGTTTGTCAATAAAGAAGGCTTGCACAGCAGTTGTATCTGGACGGATGCAAGCTCCTCACTAACGAATTCAAGAGAACGCCGTAAGCTGCTGATCCAGCACAGCATATGCTAAATTTTTAATTGCGTTTGACAGTCTCGTTCATATCAACGATTGGAACACCGGTCCGTTCGCGGAGCGTCCACACCAAGCGCTTACGTCAATCCTGTCAAAAAAAGAGGATATTCCAATCAGCCATTCATGGCTTTAGGAAATCCCCCATTACTTTTAATAATCGGTGCTAATTGTTATATCATGGTAGGTCGAAAATAATTTTTGCATTCCCGTTAACTTTTCCATTGCCCGCTGATAGGCATCACTCCCTAAAAGAATTCGCAAAGGAACATCACCACGATTCACCAGATCATATATTACCTTGGCAGCTTTGTTAGGGTCTCCCGGCTGGTGTCCAGATAATTCTCTAAGGTTTTTGATATTTTCACCTGCCGTTGCTTGATATGCTTCTATAATATTTACATTTTCAGTTGCAGATCTGCTTGCAAAATCCGTGTTAAAATCCCCTGGTTCTACCAAGGAAATATTAATTCCTAGAGGCTTAACTTCTTGACTTAAACTTTCGGAAAAGCCTTCTAAAGCGAACTTAGTGGCATGATAGTATCCGAAACCTGCAAATGCACGTAAACCGCCTAGAGAAGATATATTTAAAATAGTTCCGCTCTTTTGCTCTCTCATAATTGGTAGCACATGATCTATCATGTGCTTGACTCCCCAGAAATTAACAGCAAACATATTTTCAATTTGCTGATCATCAGCATTTTCAACAGGTGAGAAGTAGGCATAACCTGCGTTATTAACAAGAACATCAATTCCGCCAAACTTTTGCTTGGTTGCTTCAACAACACTTTTAATGTGCTGACTGTTTGTGACGTCTAACGGTAAAACCAAAAGATTGTCATTGTCCTGTGCGCCAGGCAGGTAATGTTCTATGTCTAGCGGATTACGCGATGTTGCTACAACTTTGCACTTTTTAGCTATTAGCTCTAAAACTATGGCTTTCCCTAGTCCAGTCGAAGCTCCCGTAACAAACCATACCTTATTTTCCACCAATCATTATCCTTTCTCTATCAAGCATTTATAAGTTATGATAAATATACAACCTGAGAGTTACTCTCAGTCAAGAGAAAGGAGCATATCATGTACACTATTAATGAGGTAGCAAATTTCACAGGGTTATCTCCCCATACGGTAAGGTTCTATGCTAAAAAAGAGCTATTTCCAAATATAATCAGAAATCATCAGAATGTACGTCTTTTTTCCTCAAAGGACGTGGAATATGTTGAAATGGTCAAAGCACTGCGCATGACAGGTATGTCGCTTGAGAATATCAAACAATACATCGATTTATGCGAACAGGGATCAGATACCGTGGAAGAACGCTATAACATCATAAGAGATCAACAATTATTGGCAGAAGATTACCTTCAAGAAGTCACACAACAAATTATGTTGCTACGAAAAAAAGTTAATTATTATCAACAAGCTATTAAGGAGGGTGAAGAAAATATAATTTGGAATCCTCACATATGAAAGTTGAAAGACAAAAGTGATGTGAAAAATGAATTGTCTCAACTGTTCATGAAACAAACGTTTTGTGAAATAATGAACGTTCTATTCTAAGAAGAAGTAGACCAGTGGTTTTAAACAGATCTGTGTTCCCCACTTCTGCTTCATCCTCCCGCTTCCCGAAAAAGCAAAGAAACGGCATTTCTGCCGTTTCTTTAGGATGGACTCTCAGGGGCTCGAACCCCTGACCTCATCGCTCTGAGCATAGAGATGGTTAATGTTGTTGTAAGCTTTTTATTAAGAATCCTAAATGAATATGCTATTCAACGGCTGTCGTTCGATTTAATTAATGTTTGGTGAATAAGCATGAAGATCCCCACAGATGGAATAAGCATTTTTAAATTCAATGAGCTACCAAACGGTCCGGAAATGAAAAGAGTCTGTAAAATATATTGTGTAAACTCTCAAACCCACTAAAATGGAAGTAAGAGAGAGGTTGGGGAGAACACATGGGACTTTGGTCAAAACAACAACTTTGGGAATTCATTAAGACAACAAATCTGGTGACCGCGCAAGATGCACAGAACGCCTTAAAAAGACCTGTCTGAAGGGGCAGATGTAGGGTATTGAGGTCTCTCCTACGCTCATTTCCAATATGATAAGATTGTGCCTCTCATTAAAGAATGGCAAAACCATCTTTTACAAGGCGGCTACATCGTCGTCTATTTGGAAGCGATTCACTTCAAGGTCAAGCAAGACGGGGCCATTATCAACAAGGCCGCCTACATGGTCATTGGCATCGATCTGGACGAAAACAAAGACGTGCTGGGTATGTAGATTGGTGAGAATGAGTCCTCCAAGTTCTGGCTTAACGTGCTGAATGAGCTGAAAAATTCGGGGTAGGGGACATTCTCATAATCTGTATAAACAACCTGTCCGGGTTCTCTCAAGCGATTGCCGCCTGCTATCCTTAAAACGAAATCCAGAAGTGTATTTTCCACCAAATTCGCAGTTCTACACGGTACGTTTCGTACAAGGACATTAAGAAAGTAACTGCCGACTTAAAGCCTATTTACAAGGCACCTACCGAGAAAGGCGCCTTACTTGAACTCGATCGTTTCGAGGAAGTTTGGGGAACAAAGTATCCACTGATTAGCCGTTCATAGCGAACAAATTGTGACGAGCTCGCTACCTTATTCAAGTACCCGCCTGAGATCCGTAAACTGATCTAAACCACAAATATGATCGAGAGTTACTACCGCCAGCTTCGTAAAGTAACTAAGGGTAAAAGCATCTTTCCTACGGATGAAGCACTGCTGCTCTATCTGGTCATCGTCGATGTCACCCGGAAATGGACGGGAAGTGTCCTAAACTGGGCCAAATGCTGCTCCAATTTTCGGTTTTTTTCCCCGACCGAGTCGGTTAACATTTGCGTTAGATTCGCGACTTCCCCCTCAGGGGAAATATGCTTAAAAGAGTTTACACAAAATTATTGACAGACCCTAGCCCATCCAGTGCTGAGTAAGTCTAGCGGCTAAGCCTAAGCAGACTGGATTTAAGTTTTACTTGAACTGACATCAATGCTTTAATTTTATACCCTGAATAACGCTATTCCGTTACAAGAAACAGGTCGATTATGGTCAGATACAACCATGATTGAACTGTTTTTCGTTATTTTCGTCTTCTTGTAGATGTTGCGAAGTGGTGCCGGAAACCAGACGCTTGCCAATATACTCGAAGGCGGAAGCAATATCCTGGTGAATGCAATCGATACGGCATCGTATGAAATGGCAGGGACAATTACGGATTGGACCATGGGACCGAAACCGGAAGGCTATGTTGACCCGAAGGATAATCCTTACAGAAAGAATGCAGGGCAAATTGGCGGGGAACCTCATCAGCATAGGCCTACCGTTGAAGTATTTGAAAAGTGTAAAAACCGCAGGTGCTGTGGGATTCAATACCGTTATTGCTGGTGCGGAAGATCTAATGATTACAGCAGGAAGTAAAGTGGCTGCCAGTACGATGAGATTTGTGCGAGGGAAGCTGCCGGATATCAAGGTGGAAAAGGTTGAGGTGGCAGAAAAACCCGAAGCAGAAATCGAAGTTAAACTAAAGGAGGTAGAAGAACCCCATATTGAAAGGACAGGTAAAGTTATATCTGATGCTGATAGGTTAAAATTGGGAAAATGGAGGTATAGACCATCAGATGAGTTGTGCATAAATTACAAAGAGGTCTTTGATAATCCAAAATATTATGACCAATTAACTGGAGACATTAAGTGGCCTGAAAATGATGGATTCGATGGCGTTCTTAATAAAGCAACTTTAAAAATAGGTACAAGAATTGATAGATATGGTTTTGAAAGCGGAAGTTTTGTTTCACCAGAGTATATTTCATATGAAATGAGGTCTTTAACTCATGGTACATATTCTAAGCCTTACCATGTGTACGAAGTTATGAAGGAAATAGACGCTCTCGAAGGAACAATTGGTCCGTGGTTTGATGAAACTGGCGAAGGTATACAGTTTAAACTGTATACGACGATTCAAGAATTGATTGATGAAGGCTATTTGAAGGAGGTTTTTAACTGATGATGACATTAAATGAACTAGAGAAAAAGCTTTTAGAGATTAACATTCCAAACGATGCATATTTATTAAATGGTGGATTACCCAATGAAGCATTTTGTATTAATGAGAGTGATGGAAAGTGGGAGACTTATTACAGTGAGAGGGGTTCTAAATCTGGAACGAAATTATTTGATAATGAAGGAGAAGCTTGTGATTATTTTCTAACATGGATTAAACGCAATTTTAAAATAACTTAAGGGAATGGAATGGCAGGGACAATTACGGATTGGACCATGGGACCGAAACCGAAGGCTACTATGTTGACCCGACGGATAATCCGTATGGAAAGAATGCAGGACAATTGGCGGGGAACCTCATCAGCATAGGCCTACCGCTAAAGTATTTGAACAGTGTAAAAACCTCAGGTGCAGTGGGGAACTTCTCACCCACCTTAATGAAGTTGGTGGTAGCGGGAGCCATCAGCGGACCGTGGGCGAAGCGATGGACGCGTTCAATGATTTCAGGGATGATGGAAAGCAAAGCCTGGGTGAGCGAATAGCGGAAAGCTATAGAGTATGGCAATTTACTTCAGATGCTTATTTTGGTTACGCATGGAAGCAAGCACAAAAAGAGAAAGAATTAACACAATCACAAAAAGAGTGGTTTCAACAAATGATTAAACATGAGCTTACGGAAATTAAACTTATGAATCAAGGATATCCATATAAAAATCCTGGGGCATACAATCCCTACTCGAATTCCTTTGGTTCTAAGCCTCCAGAAGCACACGACTCAGCTGATCCTCAACCTAAAGGTGAGTTTGATGGGGCGTTTAGCTATAATCTTAAAGAACAAGGTAAAATAGAAAAACAACTAGAAAAAGAAAAAGGAGAATGAATGTGGGATATTTAAACCAGGCGATTAAACGTATTTCCGTAATAGATTGGGGCAGTCTTGGAGAAAAGGAAACTATGTTGCTATGGATAACAAGGATTTGTTTGAGCCGGCAATAAAGCTATATGAAAGAGGTGGCTTTTTCTACAGAAGGGAAGGATATATATATATAAATGGTAGTTCTATTATAATTGCAGATGTTGCTTGGGATGAACAGGAACCACTAGATATAAGTGATGAAACTTTGGATGCGCTAGATGATGGTTGTGCCGAGTAAACTATTGTTACATTTTTCAATATTGATTGAACTACTTAGTGACGTTTAAAACAATCATTCAACCAGCAACCCATGCAAAAATATAGATTGGGTTTACAATGTGGCAGCAAGATCATGCGGTTAGTATGAAAAGGAGACCAAACGGTTGGAGTGTCCCATATAACGATGTAAGGGATATTTTTGCAGACATTCAAAATTCATTTAGGAATAATCCTGAAATAATGCGAATTTATAGAGAAGAAGGGTATGCTAAAGTAAACGATATGTTGATGGAAAAAATAGCTAATAAAATCGGGGGAATCTATAGTGTTTTCAAATAATGATGAAATCGGCTTGAAAAGAGATTTATACGAACAATCAAAGCCTGGGATGATTGATATTTCATCGGTAAGCCCTAATTGGTTTACTTTTATTGATCATGAATGGGACGCACTACAAAAAGATTTCTTTGAAAAGCCTCTCGATGGTTTGTTAGTTGATCTAGTCTCTATATTTAGAGAAGGGAGTCCCAATTACATCAATTTAGGTAGCTTATTTGGCATTGAAAAAAAGAGAGTTGAAGACAAGAATAAGATTATCTACAGTGTTAATCAGGTGAATCGGAAGGAAAACGACATTACTAATGTTACAATGTTTCTTGTTCCTGATAGCCACAAAATCACAGAAATTTATATATATGTACAAGTATTGCCTCAAATGAATGAACTCAAACGCAGATTACAGCAGAGTTATTCTGATTTAATTGTTAATGTTAGCAATGAGTTTGTGATTATTGATAGTGATTTTAAATTAATACTTAAAAGTTATTAAGTAAAAGTAATCCACAATGCGAGTTAATCGCCGTGTTGTGGTTTCTTATGTATTAGTAGATACATAGAATGTTATAAAATTTTATCAAAGGTATGGGCGGTTGTGGGCTACCCAGTGCCGATTGAACCCATGATACAACCAATAGCACACTTAACCCATGTAATACCGCTACAAGATTTCTTGATTTCCTTTGTACGTACGTAAATGCTTGATTAGTAAAACCCAATTTACGCTAAAGCGTTACATATAACAGGTCGATTATGGTTAGATACCACCATGATTGAACTGTTTTTCGCTATTTTCGTCTTCATGTAGATACGGCGAATTGGTGTCTGAAAACAGACGCTTGCCAATATACTCGAAGGCGGAAGTAATATCCTGGTGAATGTAATCGAAACGGCATCGTATGGAATGGCATGGACAATCACGGATTGGACCATGGGACCGAAACCGGAAGATTATGTTTACCCAACGGATAATCTGTACGGAAAAACCGCAGGTGCAGTGGGGAACTTCTCACCCACCTTAATAAAGTAGGTGGTAGCGGGAGCCATCAGCGGGACCGTGGGCGAAGCAATGGACGCGTTCAATGATTTCAGGGATGATGGAAAGTAAAGCCTGGGTGAGCGAATAGCGGCTGTGGGAATCAATACCGTTATTGCTAGTGCGGGAGATCTAATGATTAGCGGAAATCGAAGCTAAAGCAAATTTCGATATGGCAGAAATAAGGGCTGTGACTCCAAATGGGGTAACGTTTAGTCTTAAGCGAGGAACAGGTGGGTGGAATATCAATCCGCTTGATGTAGAGAATATTTTAAAACAAACACAAAGAGAACTTTCTAGTAACCCTGTGGCTCAAGCATTATTTAAAGAAGGTAACACAGAGGTAGTATGGGATATACTATATAGTAAAATGGCGGAAAAAATTAGAGGGCAGTTTAATGTTTATAAATAATGACGAAAGCATTAATGCGAGATTTCTTTATAGAAAACCTGGAGTTATTGGGATATTGGACGATAGTGATAATGATCCCGATGATATGAGTTGGATGGTTGATAACTCGTGGGAATTGTTAAAAGTTAAATTTTCAGAAAGTTCTTTTCAGGAGTTAGTTATAGGATTGGTTGAAATATTTAGAAGGGGACAACCCAATTACTCATCACTTGGTGAGATGTTCGGTAACGATACTAAGGTGGAAGGGGATGTCGAGAAAGTAATATACAATATAACCAATATTGAAAGAAATTTAAATGATATTATAAGAGTCGAGATGTATTTAGGCCCTATAATTCGAAATATTAA
>NZ_LVWH01000104.1:0-1446 GCF_001909045.1 Paenibacillus sp. P3E
CTCCACCCCGCGTCAGTAATAAAAAATTCTATATAATAATGTTTCCCTGGTGGAGGCTGAGGGGTTCGAACCCCCGACCCTCTGCTTGTAAGGCAGATGCTCTCCCAGCTGAGCTAAGCCTCCATTGAAAGAAGCAACTTAATGATCTTAACACATTCTCACGCAAAATGCAAACATTATTATAACCTTCAAATTAAAACAATGACTCGTATGGGATTCGAACCCATGTTACCTCCGTGAAAGGGAGGTGTCTTAACCCCTTGACCAACGAGCCTTAGATATTATTATTCTTTTCGACAACAAAAAATATTATATCAAGTTTAACAGGATATAGCAATATAAATATTTCATTTTGATTTCAACTGGTCCTTGGCAATAGTGTGATATCCAACTGCGATGCAATACACTCTACCACATCTTCTATTGACAGCTGCTCTGTGTCCAAATGATAGTGGAACACCTCATGGTTCAAGCCCTCAACACATCTATCAATTTGTTGGGCAGCCCATGAGTTTTCCTCCTCTCCACGGCTGCGCAATCTTGTTAACAGCGTTTCACGGGAGGCCCGTAAGGTGAACTGACTAATCAGTATTCCCTCCTCCCTTAGTCTTCCAATGATCTCCATGAAATATATTGGATCAGCCACTGTCATCGGTACGATAACCGTCCCACGGTATTCAGAGTCTATGTATTTCAACATTTGATAATTAATTTCTCGCCAGAGAGTATAATCCTGGAAATCTATTTTTGACATGACATGCGGGATGTTTTCTCTAAGATAATATCCAGTATTTTCAGGGTCAAAAACAAAGGACTGAGGCAGCCTGCGATGCAGTTCATAAGCAACTGATGTCTTCCCGGAACCAAACGCGCCATTCAACCAAATTATTATAAGAGCCACCACCAAGATATCATATTTATTAATATGTACAAAAAAGCCATTGTCGATTGCTCAACAATGGCTACATGTGCTTGGCGGCGTCCTACTCTCCCAGGACCCTTCGGTCCAAGTACCATCGGCGCTGGAGGGCTTAACGGTCGTGTTCGGGATGGGTACGCGTGGAACCCCTCCGCTATCGCCACCAAACGGGCATTTGCGGTGCAAATGCATCATTCAGGTCTCAGCATCGCCAAATGCTGAAAACAAATCTTTTTCACTTAACCTCTTGGGCCTCATGAATCAGAACTTGATTCCTGAAAACTGAATCCGAAACGAATCTGCGTTTTATGATTTGGATAAGCCCTCGACCGATTAGTATTGGTCAGCTCCACACGTTGCCGTGCTTCCACCTCCAACCTATCTACCTCGTCGTCTTCAAGGGGTCTTACATACTGGGAAATCTCATCTTGAGGGGGGCTTCACGCTTAGATGCTTTCAGCGCTTATCCCGTCCGTACGTAGCTACTCAGCCATGCTCCTGGCGGAACAACTGATGCACCAGCGGTA
>NZ_LVWH01000105.1:0-1427 GCF_001909045.1 Paenibacillus sp. P3E
CCTTTATTCTCATCATCTATTTGTTTTGATAATTCAGCAATCTTCCTGTAAGAAATTTTAATACCCTGTTTTATTAGCTCGTCGATCGATTGTTTTCCTAATTTAAACGTTCTGTCTTTTCGTTGATGATATACACTATCCAGCCAAGGTTTTTTAGTTTTTTTTCTGGAATTGAATGTTTGGCTCATAGGATTCGTCCTTTATATACATCTCAATACCTTCAATTTCTTTTAATTCTATTTTAGCTCTCCTCATAGCTAATTTCATCTTTTTTGCCTCTACTTCTAATCCTAATTTCACAAAGCGCTTTTCACTTTCTTGTGCCCAAGCATGATACTGTTCAATTTCGTGCCTGAATTCTGGTTGCGGAACCTTTGCTGCACAACCCATACAAGCCATCTTTGTCGGACACACTGAATCAATTGTACATATACCACCAACTACTTTGGAGACAGTACCTACCTTTTCTTTGTATTCTTCATAGATAGCTTCGAGTTCCTCAGGGCTTCTCTGAATCCCTTGTTGAATATCGATATAAGACATCCAATTGTCATGTAGAGATTCAATTGTACCAGAGATTTGAATATTCGTTGGTGCAGCATAATAACTAGTGACACTTTCATCTTTTTGATGTAATAATTTTCGTACAATGTCAATAGGTAGTCTTTCTGTTTGAGCTGCATGAGTAGCGAATGCGTGTCTCAATAGATGGGTTTTAAGAACTACCTGTTTTCCTTCTTCTGTTTGAATAATCAAGCCATGTGTTATAAAGCGAATTACAGAATTCAATGTGAACTGATTTATATGTTGTTTGTTATATTGAAATACATATTTTCTTTTTTTATCAAGCAAGTGCTTTCGTGATAGTATACTGTACTCTACTTCTGGTAGGGCATCTGAATTATAGTGATTCTTTAATTCGTTGACTATCATTAATAATGTTTTAAATACACTTTCAGGCATATAGTAATTCTCTTCAGTATCTCTACCTTTTGGAATTAATCTGAAAATATAATTTCTTTTAGTTGGTGTTACCTTTCTATCTTCGGTTATAACGCAACAATCCGCATCATAGCTAACCTGCAAAATCTCATTTATACGAGCACCTGAGTAAGACTGAATATCTAATGAAAAAATTGCAAACATACAGGCGATGTACAATGACTCTACATTAATAACAAGGCGTGAACTTTTATGATATGCCGGGCTTCTGGTAAAGTTAATATTTTGAGTTAATACTCCAATGTTCCTAGATAGAAATGGGTGTATATTTTCCTTGGTATCATGCCCCCAGCTTTCTAATAATGAGATACCTTCTTCTAATCTTTCACTAGATCCGAACTTTGACCAGGCACCTATAAGACGATTTTTTAAAATTTCAAAAAACCATAACCCTTCTCCTTGAGATCCATCTGAAAGGTTAATTG
>NZ_LVWH01000106.1:0-1411 GCF_001909045.1 Paenibacillus sp. P3E
TAAAGGAGCAAGAAACGGCGTCCACCTCCTGAGAGGCCGAACGAAGGAATGTAAGGGCAAAGACCCCGCGTGACATGGGAGGGTAAGCCGTCAGGAGACAGGTGTGGATATCCAAAGTGCGATCACAGAACGTATCCTTGGGTTGGGGATGAATCCCCCGCTCTCTATTCCCGCCACCGGCTTCACCAGAAAATAATGTCATCCTTACATGACTTCTCCAGCTCTCAATCTGTCTATGGCTGAAAATCTTAGAACGAGTGAGTAAACAAGAGTATTTATTAATTTATAGTGGGAGGAAAATGTATGGAATTGAATGTTAGGACTTTTTTTCCATCTACCGAAAGGTGCTTTCGGAACTTGCCTGGATGATATTATAGCTACAATTTCATCATGGTGTAATCAAGACTTCAGACTTATATACTCTGACTCTTGGCAGTTTAATTATAAATCAAGCAGGACGGGGCCATTGTCAACAAGGCTGCCTACATGGTCATTGGCATTGATCTGGACGGAAACAAAGACGTGCTGGGCATGTGGATTGGTGAGAATGAGTCCTCCAAGTTCTTGCTGAGTGTGCTGAATGAACTTAAGAATCGCGGAGTGGGGGACATTCTCATTATCTGCGTGGATAACCTGTCTGGATTCTCTCAAGCGATTGCAGCCTGCTACCCCCAAACTGAAATTCAGAAGTGTATTATTCACCAAATCCGCAGCTCCACGCGGTACGTGTCTTACAAGGACATTAAGAAAGTGACCGCCGACTTAAAGCCTATTTACAAGGCAGCTACCGAGGAGGACGCCTTGCTTGAACTCGACCGTTTTGAGGAAGTCTGGGGAGCGAAGTATCCCCTCATTATCCGTTCTTGGCGGACCCATTGGGACGAACTCGCTACCTTTTTCAAGTACCCGCCTGAGATACGCAAACTCATCTACACCACCAATATGATTGAGAGTTACCACCGCCAGCTTCGTAAAGTGACGAAGGGAAAAAGCATCTTTCCCACGGATGAAGCGTTGCTTAAGATGCTCTACCTAGCCACCGTGGACGTCACTCGCAAATGGACAGGACGTGTCCAAAACTGGGGACAAATGCTGCTCCAGCTTTCGGTCTTTTTCCCGGATCGAGTCGGTCAACATTTGCGTTAGAATCGCGAATTCCCCCTCGGGGGAATCTGTGCTTAAAAGAGTTTACACAAAATTATTGACAGACCCTATCCTTGTCAGGTATTCACCTACGCCTTATTTATATAAAACAACTTAGCTACTCTCCGAAATAGTTCTGCAATATAAGTTTTAATTCAGCTCTTATTTTATAACAATATCCTTTTCCGAAATCTAGAAAAACCTTTCCTCTTTCTTCACGATAAAGACCATCTAAGATTTTGATTCATCTCTAGTCCTAGAATTTTAT
>NZ_LVWH01000107.1:0-1398 GCF_001909045.1 Paenibacillus sp. P3E
ATATAGTTGATGAGAAAATAATAAAATATTCCAGAAAAGAGGATATTATGAAAAAGATCATTCTACTTTTATTTGCGGTGTTCATAATCCAGCTCCCTATTGCTCCTGCAACATTTGCAGCTGGAGAACGTCTCACGGTTCGCGAAACATTTACTGCGAATGCGATTCCGTTAGTATCAAACAACATGACTTATTCCCTGAATTTTATGCCTTCTGGAGATATTCAGCTATGGAGTAACGGCACACACACCATGATATGGCACACCAATACCCGCGACCTAAGAATATCACAACTCAGAATTGATCAATATAGTGGAAGACTTAAGTTAATGGATTGGAATAATACTCCGTATTGGACGTCAGACAATAATGCATGGGCTAATGCGTGGTACGGACAAGGTAATGTACCAGTAAACCTCGTGGGTGACCTGCTAATCCTTCAAGATGACGGAAATTTAGTTCTTTACAACACAAAGGACTTGGGTAGAGGCTGGTATCCTGTCTGGGCTTCAAATACAGGCGGGCAATAAGTATATATTAATTAGAGCCGTGTTACGATGCGGCTCTTTTTGTTTTGGTGAGGTGATGCCGTAGTACGGCACTACCTGGGTGTGTTTGATCGATTAGTGGACGCTGTAGATGCCCACTCGGCAGTACCCCGAGCTTCAGCTCCCATTTACTGATGACATTATCTTGGACGGTGAGGCTGCATGCGTAGATCCAGCCACCGGTGTATCAGATTTCGAGGCTGTTATGAGACGTTTCCAGGCCCGACGGGCAGACAAGATAATACAGCTCACAACCACCCTGCCGACCTATTACGTCATCTTTGATATCTTGATGTACAAAGGTCAGGATATCTCACTGGATTGCCCACTGCTACGCCGCAAGGAGATACTGGCAGCTACGGCATAGTGCCGCATATAAACGGTGCAGGCGTGAAGTTTTTATATTAAAGTTTGATCATTTTCCGGCTATGATCTTCAATAATCGCGCCCGATTGCGGAGGTTTAAAGAGAATACAGTTCTATTACTTTTTCTAAGGAAATTTGATTCGGAATACACATATCAACAAAATAGGGTAACTGCCATTTTTGAGTTTTCATCGCTTGTTTACTACTCGGACTATCCCAGCTAGGATAAACTCTTATTGCCATTTTGCCCCTTGTTGAAGTAGACCTAAGAATGTTCTGTTTTAAAAGAATTTCTTTTGGAAAAATAAATTGCCCAAACTCATTTTCATTTTTAAAGCTAGTTATCACTAATAAATCAGGGGCTTCCTCATATAAGTAAGGTTGATTTTGATTATTTTCGTCCTTTTCCCAAAATGCAACAAACTGCCCTACTTTGGTAGGGGTAATATTCGAAACTCTGAATCGAACTGTTTTAGAAGATAAT
>NZ_LVWH01000108.1:0-1362 GCF_001909045.1 Paenibacillus sp. P3E
CATATATAGAGTAATGCAAGTAACTATTCTTTTCTTCTGGAATTACTCCTTTAACTCCCTGCATGCGATCCGATTCGTTTTTTTCTAACATAATGATATTTTTAAATGTATTTCGATTAGAAACGTAATAATTATTTTTCAAAGGTACGTTCAAAACTTGAAGATTAGCAGCATAGTTCGATTGGATATCGGTTAAAAATTCATATCAATAAAAACCTTTTGAAAATGTCCATCTTTGATAGAATTATCTATTTTAGCCGTGAATGTGAAAGCGATCTACAATTCGAGTCGCATCTGGAAACCCTTCGCTGATCCTTGTGTGGTACATCTGAGCCAAATCCATGACCACGGCTTTGGGCTTCAGCGCAAGAAAGTCAGGGTGCGAACGAGCATAAGCACGCAGATCCTCCAGTTTACGCCCAGCCAGCACATCGAGCAGAGTTTCACCTCGAAGATTGTGAATGCCGGTATTGTACGTATGTCCTTTTTTGATCGCAAAGTCATCGACCCCAAGTACCAAGCCTGAATGATCTAGAGCTTCACTCCAAGTTTGCTTGGAAAGGCGTTCACTTTTTTTGCTGGAAGGGCTTCCTGGTGCATCCGCTGTACCGTACTTGCAGGCGCTTCTTGCATTCTTGCACTATGAGCCGCTGTAGAGCCCAATGCTTGTTCTACGGTTTGCAATGAAAAAGATAGCTGTACCGTTGTTTGGGACCCACAAATTCGTAGATCCAAACAAAGCCGATTTGGCAATGGGAACAAAACAAACGAAGTGAAGGTACCACTAGATAGCATCTTTTGCCTAAGAGATTCAGATGCCGAATCTTACGCGGCTCATTGCGACCGTTGCGTTTCACTTCTTGTTCTGTTTGGCACAGGGGACAGGGTTGCTTGTAAGCAACCGGCTCAGCCTCCAGATGAACCTCTTCTGCATTAATGATTCACATTTTATGAAGTTGTAGTTCTGGTAATCAGAGCAGCTCATTGATATACTGAAGTGGCATCTGTCATATCCTTTTGTTGTTTGGTCGGACTTACAACAATACCGGATTTACAGATGTTTTTTCAGTTTTAACCTCGCTTTAGTTCTCAACCACTAATTTCGGTTTTGAGCTCTATAAATAAGATGAAAATTGAGAAACACTAAAATACCCATTAATATAGTGAATTTCAAGATACTTAGTCCAACAATACTAAAAATTAATCCTAAAGAATGTGGATACAATCCGTATTGATTTAGCTAACCTATTAATAGAATATCACCCAAATGTACCATTACCATGGAATGAAAAGTTGCATTAAAATAACTTTTGAATATTCCACTATCATCAAATGAATATACTGAATAGATACTACTAACTG
>NZ_LVWH01000110.1:0-1310 GCF_001909045.1 Paenibacillus sp. P3E
AACTGAGTTGCTGTAACCTTAGATCTCACTAAAATCATAAATCGGATATAAACCGGTAAAATGGTTACTTAGTTACTTTATACTTCAAGTTTCCGGTCTAATATTTGCTTATAACTAACTGGGTTGCCTAATATACTTACATCTTTTTTGTCTTTATAGTTAAACAACGCATAGTTTGTATAATTAAGATCATTCCCACGAGTTCCTTTATATTTAACACCATCATAACCTAATAAATTGCAACACGCCCCAATAAAATTGGGCAATAGATATGAATGCTTTAACTGACGACTATCTATACTAGCATTTACAAAAAAACCTTCAAATTCATCATCCAACTCTTCAATATCAAAAAAAATAAGATTTCGTTCTAACTGAAATGTACCGATATCAACATCTTCATCATAAGCAGTATGTATTTCATAAGGTATGGCAGTTTTATCATCTGCTAAGTAAAGAACTGGAACGCCAATGGCATTATAACGCCCATGACTTGAATAACCAGATGGTGGTGCCCACATGTCTGCACTCATAAATATTGAGACTGAGTCACTTTTTCTATTTCTTCCTCTAAACAATATTGTATTATTTCCATGCTCATCGATTTTCTCTAAGATAAAGCCCTCTCCTGATTCTTTATGACAATGAATCGCTTTAAAGAGTTTTTCGCCAATTAGACTTTTTGTACCTAACAAGGGGTGTTCAATTAAAAACTGTTCGAATTCTTTCATTTCTTCCACACTAATTTCAATACCATATTTTAGTGCAAACCTAGCATAATGAAAAAAGAACAAGAAAAACACTGTACTCCGCCTCCTAATCGTTTATATATAACTCACCCTTTATTTTACTAGTTGCTCAACTCACCTCTGATTCGAAAAATATTAATATCCGGCTTTCCTCATCATTTCTTCATAAGGTGCCCCCACTGCTACCGCAATGCGCTTTAGAATAGATGGTTCAGGAATTCCTCTTTTGCCCTTTTCTAACCAGTAAATATATTGCGAAGACACACCAACCGACTTAGCTAATGCGGTAAATGTAAACCTCCTACGTTCTCGGTGCTGCTTTAGGAAAAAACAAAAGTTAGATAATGTTGATTGTGATTCATCAGTTCTGCTACTTACCAGTTCTGTAATTGGTATATGACTGATATGTTTAATAATTTCTAAAGGTAACGAATCTAATTCAATTGCATATTTTATTTTTTCCTTATCCGCATTAAATATATCAACAATAGCATTTAGTTCTTGTTCAGTTTTTGGCGGATAATAAAGAAACTTATTCACATGTTTTGAATCATGTGAAAT
>NZ_LVWH01000111.1:0-1299 GCF_001909045.1 Paenibacillus sp. P3E
CCTCTCCGCTGTTTAAGCGGGGGAACGTTCCTACAATTCTTTCAAAAATCACAAAAAGAAATCGCCCTTTGGTAAAATGGAAGTGTCGAGCAACCATTTCAAAAAAGGAGCGATTTCTTTGTACATTCAATATACCATGGACCAACTTTGCTTGCCAATGGATCTGGAAGAAGACATTCCAGAAAATCACCTCGTTCGTGTCGTTAACGCAGCCGTCAATCGGCTGGACGACTCCATCTTTGACGCTGCTTATCCCGGCGGCGGCCGCGACAGCTATCATCCTAAAATGCTCACCAAAGTCATCATTTACGCCTACACTCAGCGTATCTATTCGTCTCGTCAAATCGCCAAAGCCGTGCGAGAGAATATTCCTTTCATGTGGCTGGCCGGACGGCAGCGCCCCAACTTTCGAACTCTTAATCGCTTCCGTTCCCAGCGGATGAGGAATGTCCTCGAAACGGTATTTACCGCCGTGCTTCAGTTTCTGGCTGACGAAAAATACGTGTCTCTGGAGCATTATTTTGTGGACGGCACTAAGATCGAGGCGAATGCCAATCGCTACACCTTTGTTTGGGGCAAAGCGGTCAGCAAACACAAAGCGAAATTACAGGAGAAGGTACACGCTCTGTTTGCTGACATTGAAGCGGCAGAGCACCAAGAAGAACAGGAGTTCCAGGGAAAGGACCTCGCCGAATTCGGAGAATCTTGTGAGATGAACAGTGAGAAGCTAGAAACCCTGACCCAGGTGCTGGAGTCTAAGCTCCTGGACAAACCTAAAGACAAACCTCTGAAAAAAGCCGTTCGGAAGCTTCGGAAGGATTTGCTGCCCAGATTACTGAAGTACGAACAGTACCAGAGGCTACTTGGCGACCGGAACAGTTTTAGCAAGACCGACCCGGATGCGACGTTCATGCGGATGAAGGAAGACCACATGCGAAATGGTCAACTCAAACCGGGTTACAATGTACAAATCGGAACGGAAAACCAGTTTATTTTAGCGTACAGTCTACACCCGAGACCTACGGACACCCGTTGTTTACAGCCGCATATGGAAAAGGCAAAAAAGATCTTGGGTAAACTTCCTAGGGCGGTAATTGCGGATGCAGGTTACGGCAGTGAAGAAAACTACGCCTATCTGGAAAAGGAAGAGATTCAGGCGGTCGTGAAATACGGCAGCTACCACAAAGAAAAGAGTAAAGCTTGGAAAGAGAATATCGGAAAGGTGGAGAACTGGACGTACAGTGAAACCAGGGATACATGGACGTGCCTAGCTGGGGAAACGTTGCATTTCCGCAAAGA
>NZ_LVWH01000112.1:0-1227 GCF_001909045.1 Paenibacillus sp. P3E
ATGATGTTGTACAAGATACAGCAAAGATTAAAACAAAAATCATTGATGGAGCAATTTTTTATCCAATGGATGCAATTTATATTAATAATGTTACTCATATAGGTTCCACGGCCTATAAAAGTGCGTTTACAACAGGAGTAGGAAATGGGAAACAACTTAACATTTGGGTTTTGAATAATGCATCTTCCCCAGTGTATGTAAATATTAAGCGAAATGGAACAGAATGGTACAACTATCAATTGAACGGGGGAGACCAAAAAACATTTAATTTTGTTCAGGAAGTTCCGGATACTGGAATCGTTGGTAATTGGGAAGTATATGTTTACAACAGTAACGGAGCACAGTATAATCTCAAAGTTAATGCAAGACAGTTCTAATTTTATTAAAATGCTTAAAGCACCTTAACGGGTGCTCAGATTGTCGAGAAACCCAGGTCATTTTTACAACCTTGGGTTTCTTTTTACGTTCAGGCAGAAGTGAAATCGGGAAAACGAGGGGATTACCCCCGCTTTTCCAGGCGATCCAGGTGGATCACCATCTTTTTCATGTTCTGCACGGCAGCCGTCATCAGTGCCTGTTCCCTGACGTTTGGAAGTCCGCGCAAACGGCAATAGCGAAACCCATGGAGCTCTTTAGCATCCGCGAAGCTTCGCTCAATCGTCTCTTTTCGTTTGCGGTATAACTTCTTACCGGACTTACTTAGCCGGTTATTCCGCACCCATTCCTTGCTGTCCTCCCACACATGCCGCGTCACCACCTTTCGGTGATTACGAGACTGCGTGCATTGACCCAGCAACGGGCAACTTTTACACCGTTCTGGATCGAAAGCATACTGCCGGTAGCCCTTGCGGTCTGTCGTTCGGTAATTCAATTCATGACTCGCTGGACAAACATACAGATTTCGCTCGGCATCAAAGGTAAACTTCCACTTTGGAAACAATCCTTGCTTGGGATGAAATCTTCGGTGAGCGATCACCGCAAAAATCTTTCGGCTTTGTAGTCCTCGGCAAATGGGCGTCGTTAAATAACCCGAATCAAGTGCAACGGCTTCAACGTTAAATTCAAATCGTTCTTGCTGGCGATCCAAACGCGACAAATACGGCACGGAATCATGGACGTTTCCGGGCGTGACATGCACATCCGTTATGAGATTGTATTTCGTATCTACGGTTCGGTGGTCCAGATAAAAGAAGCCTTCGGGTTTGCCGTCGCGAATCATGTATCCAC
>NZ_LVWH01000113.1:0-1195 GCF_001909045.1 Paenibacillus sp. P3E
GGCAAAGACCCCGCGTGACATGGGAGGGTAAGCCGTCAGGAGACAGGTGTGGATATCCAAAGTGCGATCACAGAACGTATCCTTGGGTTGGGGATGAATCCCCCGCTCTCTATTCCCGCCACCGGCTTCACCAGAAAATAATGTCATCCTTACATGACTTCTCCAGCTCTCAATCTGTCTATGGCTGAAAATCTTAGAACGAGTGAGTAAACAAGAGTATTTATTAATTTATAGTGGGAGGAGATGTAATAAATGAAATTCGAAAATAAAACAGTCATCGTCACAGGCGGCGGAACCGGTATTGGCAAGAAAACAGCACAACGTTTTTTTGAAGAAGGTGCAAACGTAATTATTAACGGCCGCCGGCAAGATGTATTATCACAGACAGCCTTGGAAATTGACCCTTCAGGTAAGCGGGTACTGGCTGTAACCGGCGATATCAGTCTGCCCGAAACCTCTAAGAAACTGGTTCAAGCCGCTGTTGATGCCTTTGGAGGAATTGATATTCTGGTGAATAATACTGGTAAATTTGTTCCAACGCCTGTGCTTGAGCACACACCCGAGGATTTGCAATCGTATCTGGATACGATCGTGAAGGGAACATTCTTTCCTTCACAAGCCGTGATCCCGGAAATGAAGAAAAGAGGAGGAGGAGCCATCGTAAACACGGGTTCGATGTGGGCACTCCAAGCCGTTGAATCCACTCCATCTGCTGCTTATTCCGCGGCGATGGCAGGCCGTCACGCATTAACTCGCAACTTGGCTGTTGAACTTGCCGGTGATCAGATTCGGGTGAATGCTGTAGCACCTGCTGTAGTCGAAACTCCAATCTACAACAGCTTTATGACCGAGAAAGAAGTTGCTGAAGTACTGCCAACCTTTAATGCGTTCCATCCTCTTGGACGTAACGGAACTCCTGCAGACGTTGCTGAAGCGATTCTGTTCCTTGCCAGTGATTCGGCTTCATGGATTACAGGCGTCGTCCTTCCTCTTGATGGCGGAGTTACAGCCCGCCTTAGATAAGTAATTCTGTTTCTTATGAGTCAATCACATCATGTGGTTGGCTTTTTATTAAACTGAAAAAGGAGGAAACCGTCTTGACAGTATATTTACCGAATGGTAGATTTCTTTTATGAATACAAATAAAAATACATTACAAAAAATTATGGATATAGGGCTTACATTAGTCCAGGAA